>JBGPHY010000300.1:0-6990 GCA_041484625.1 Terriglobia bacterium
CGATACTTCTTCGCAAGACCCGGGTGGAATCCCAGTCGTACAAGCCGGGATCTGCCAGTTCCAGAGGCCACTGGTTCTTCTCAGGCAGAAATCGCGGTATCTCAGGCGTGGACTCGCCAAAGTTGAACAGGACAACAGCGGAGACGCGTGAATCGAGCGCGGCGGTTACCGCTGCCGGATCTCCACCGCCAGCGACCGCCCCCAGCAGGATGATCTGCTTTTCGTTGACGTCCTTCCGCTCTACGAGCAAATCAATGCCCCGCATAATGTCCCACACCATCCACTTCATTAGGCTCTCTCCCGCCAGGTACAATTGCATTTGTGTAACGTAGCGGGAGTGATAAGCCTCGCGGTCCCAAGGGTAATGCTCCAGGCGTTCGCCGTAGCCGATTTGATCCATGACCAATACGGCGCAGCCTGCACGCGCCCAGAGAATGCCCATGTCCTGCAGTTCAAATTGCGTCTTGGGTCCATGAAGGCTATGAACAATGACGAGACCGGGCATTCGCCCTTTAGCTTCGGCAGGTAAGTAGAGATTGGCGGGGACCCAAAGCCCTGGGCGTGTTTGGTAAACGAGATCCTGTCTGCGGTAGTTATCCCCTCGGAATTCTTTGCTTACTTTGACCTGAAGGGGTGTGCGTGCCGGAAATTCACTAAGAGACACTCTCAGTGCTTTCAGTCGCGGATCTCGAAAGCGTTCCCAATCTTCGACCTTCTTCACTTGGTCCCAGTCCCGTCTTTCCTTCTCAAGGATCTTTAGCACACGACCACGAATGTGACGATCCAGCATTGTGTCCAATTGGATTTCCTTCCGTTGCTGGTCTGAGAACACGCGGGACGGGGCAAACGCCAGGTTGTTGCCTCCTTCGGCAATCGGGATACTGGGCAACTGTGAAGGAGCCCGATCAACAAACTTCAAACGCCGATACCGGGCCGGGCAGATCGGAGTAACGCTCTCCGTGACAGGGAAGACGCTGGTTTCTTCGGGTTCACCATCTCGACCAGGACGGAAGCGTAACAATAGAATTCGCCACTCGGCCGGGATTTGAGCTTCACCGAGTATTTGTGCAATGGGCTCCAGCGGCAGGTCGAAACGGGCCAGCCACTCTCCGCGTTCCCTCCGCGCCATCACCCGTACCGGACTATTCCACTCGACATGCTGCCGCGATATCCTTGGCCCACCGGAGTGCCCGGCTGCATCTAGCACCACTTGCTCCGGGTTAACCGCATAGTGCACATATGAGGAGCCAGAAGTAGCCAGGTAGACCTGAAAACTGTCATCCTCGCCCACTGAGCCATCACGCTCCTTAGCAGTGGCGACAACATCGCCTGATTCGGCACATCTTGCCATCACGGCTAAGGTGCGGCCATCATGCATCAGTTTTATCTCGGTTGGGAATCGCGGAGATCTTGCGGGGGGCTCGTTACGATACAGGCTCGAAACCGGGATGTCGCGCCAGGGGAGATCTCTCCATCCGCTGTCCAGGGAGGGGATCTCTTTTGAACGACCTACTTCTAGAGGTGGGTCATTGTTTCCAAGTGCGTTCGGTTTGAAAACTGGACCTTGGAGAGTATTGTCTGAGCCAGCACCGGGGATCTCTGCGGTTGGCTCACGGTCTGGCCAATGCCAACGCTCTTCCGGACGGCCAGGACGCATAGCGCGAATTCGCTCTGCACCTAGGCGAACAGAGCCCTCTCGGGGAGATCCCAACTGATCTAGAGGAATCGCGACCTCAACGGTCCACTGCTTTTCGCCAGTCGCCGCCGCCACGAGGAACCTATCGAATTTCTCCGGACGACTGGTGTACCACTCTGTTTCACCCGTCCATCTCCACTTTACGGAATAGGCCCCAAGAGGCCCGACTACCAGCATCCAGTCATTTTCGTTGTAAACTCGAATCACAACCTGGAGAACATCCTCGCCTTCCTCCCAGTGCGGATTGCGGCCAATCGACCGGGCTGCCACATAACCATCTGGCTCCGGCAACTGTGCGCTAATATAAAGGTAACGACCGGCCATCACGGCTCGCACTTCACCACCAATATCGGGTGAAGTGCCAGCTTCAACAGAAACGAGCTTTTCAGGGGCAATGTCACGCCAGAACACATCGCCGAGGTCCCCATCGATGACTGCCGCTTGTTTCTGGGGTTGGGGTGCAACTAATAAGCCAAGGCTAAGGGTCAAAATGACAACAAGCAGGCGAGACATATCTCAATCCAATCTCCCCACGATCAATGGGGCTCATTGAAGTGGCACGGCATTCAAAATGACTTTTCCGAAATATCGACGCGAGGACTCTCAGCGTGGTGGACGAAAGCCTCTGCGACCTTACAACCGCATTCCATCCCGCGAAAGCGCTGCATCGCCTCATGCAAGGGCCACCAGCCTTGGATCGTAATCGTGTTGGCAAAGCATGCCTCGCGCTTCTGGTTCTCCACTTTAGCTATGTCGACGTAATGGTTGGGTTGGAAAACCTGCGTTTGCTGGCCAAGCTCCACCTCGTAGAAATAGAGGGCAAACTTCCGCCCACTTCGGAGCCACGCGTCATAAGTGAGCAGAGAGGCAGCGCGATGGTCTGGGTGGGTGTCGATCGGCCAGTGAGTAAAGACCACATCGGGCTGCTCGGCCAACAGAAGCTGGCCAAATTTTTCGTACCAGCCCGCATTCACTTCTGTATGGAGGTCAACTTGATCCAGGAAAACCATATGGCCCTTCAGGATAGCACAGGATCTCATGGCGTCGGCAGAGCGTTTGGCGGCAAGCGCCTTTGGCGGGATGCCGAGCTTGGCGGCAATGGGTTCCGAGTCACCATGGGTCAGAGACAGCGCGACGACTTCGTGTCCGAGGTTGGCGTAGAGGGCCATCGTCCCTCCACAACCAGACTGAGGATCGTCCACATGTCCGCCCACAGCCACTAACTTGAGCTTCCGTTGCCGAGCTCCTGTCGATTGCCCAGTGGCGGATCCCACTAGGGGCAGTCCGGTGGTGACTGCACCGGCCAAGCGCGACGACCGTCCTAGCCAAGCCCTTCGAGTCATGCTGTCCACAAGGTATGCTCTCCTCTTGAAAACCCTGTCGATTTGAAGACTACTCAATCTGCAGAAACGGTGGGACTCAGCACCCTTGTCCGACCTAGGGAGCACTTCCAGGACTCCTCTGCGTCTGAACGTCGGCAAAGAGGACACCTGGACTTGGTGAGGATGTCGCGACCTGCTCGTTACTAATCTCAATGCAATTCGACAACGGAGTCTATTGCAAACCGTGACGTAGCGTCAAGGCCCTTGCCAAGCCCAAGGATTTCAATTGACTGGTGGAGCGAGCGCTCTGGTGCACGCTCAATCAACCCGCGACGGAGCGCGTGTTCATCCTCCGGGTGCTACCCGCTTTGACTGTGAAGTCCTGCCTGCGGCAGGTCTCACTCGAGTGGTGCCGCGAACGAAGCGCTCCCTCGCGCGTTCTCCCCTTAGCATCTTCCGTATTCGGTTGCACTCCAGGTTGGAGAGTGCGTATGATTTTGCGAGTACATTATCCGAGGAGGTTTTCATGTTCCGCCATTATCAACGTCGTGAGTTCTTGAAGCTAGCCGGCGGCGGCGCCGTCATGGCTCGATCGCTCAGCGGGCCCGAGAAACCGGTGCGCATTGGTTTCGTGGGAGTGGGGAGTCGCGGTACAGGGCTGGTCAAAATTCTCCTCGACGTGCCGGGGGTTGAAATACCGGCGATTTGCGACATCAACGAAGAGCACTTAAAAAACGCCCAGGATATCGTCGAGAAGAGAGGACGCAAGCGGCCCGAAGGATATTCGCGTGGCGCCGAAGACTATCGGCGCATGGCAGCTCGCGAGGATTTAGACGCCGTCATGACTGCGACTCCCTGGGAGCTGCATACGCCGGTAGCCGTGGCGGCGATGAAGGCGGGAAAATACGCAGCCACCGAGGTTCCAGCGGCAATCACGGTCGAACAATGCTGGGAACTGGTGAACACGTCCGAGCAAACCGGCATGCCCTGCATGATGCTAGAGAACGACTGTTTCGGCCGCGGCGCTCTGATGGCGTTCAATTTGGTGCAGCAGGGGGTGCTCGGCGAGTTGATCCACTGCGAAGGGGGCTACGACCACGACCTCCGTGCCGATCTTTTGAAAAACGGTGAGCTTTCGTGGCGAGGGATGCACGCGCTGAGGCGCAATGCGAACCTCTATCCGACGCATCCGATCGGCCCGATTGCATGGTGGACGGGCATCAACCGCGGCGACCGCTTTACGTATTTGACTTCCATGAGCAGCAAGTCCCGCGGACTGAACCGTTACGTCGAAAAGCACTTCGGGTTCGACAATGTGAATGCGAAACGGCAATTCGGCGGCGATGTCAACACCAGCCTCATCATGACCGAGAAAGGGATTACCGTTACGCTCAACCACGATACGCAGCTGCCGCGGCCGTATTCAGACTCTGGCGATACAAAAATACCGCTGATGGTTCAGCGACTGCAGGGCACCGAGGGGATTTTCTTTGGGAGTATGGAAAAGATCTACATCGACGGCCGCAGTCCGCTGCACAAGTGGGAGGATACTGCTTCGTACTATGAACAGTACGAACATTTTCTGTGGAAGGAATTAGGCGCTGCGGCAAAAAGCTCGAGCCACGGCGGCGAGGACTTTGTCGAGCTCCACCAGTTCGTAAGGGCAGTCCGCAGCAAAATCCAGACGCCGGTAGATGTTTACGACGCAGCCACATGGAGCGTGATCGTCCCTCTAAGTGAGCAATCGGTGGCTTCCAAAAGTGCTGCGGTGGATTTCCCGGATTTCACCCGAGGGAAATGGAAAAATCTGCGGCCGCTCAATCTCGGTCTGTAATGACCAACGGAAAGTTATTGAAGGCGGTTGTATTTCTTGAGCGCCTGACGTAAGACTTCATGCGGAGTGCGACCACCGTCTGGTGATTGGCTCCGGTCATGGTTTCGGCGCCAACCATCGCGTTGATGGTGGCCTCCTCGGTAGCTTCAGCGGTCGCGAAGAAGAGGTCGTCGATCGAATTATCGGGAAGCATTTTCAAATCAGCGATACCGGAGAACCGGGCGGCATCCAGATTTGCTCCCATGTCGTCCCGGCCATCTCGCCGAAAACCAGCCCGCGAAGGCGGCGTCATTGTTGCTAATGCCCCGGCGGCGGGACCGCGGTGACGCCGGAGTGCACGCTGTCGCTGAAGATCAATGGAGTCTCGCCAACCTCGACGCCTTGCACATCGGTGATGGTATTCCACGGCCGGGGTTTTCCATCGAACGGTCCCCCAGCCCTCGGGCGCGGGGTTTATCTTGCGCCAGCGTGGTCGAGGCGAAGCGCGCCAGAAGAAATGTAAGAGATGCAGCTGCTATCATCCGCATGGCGACAGTGTCTCTCAAAAGTGGGCGCGTGACAGGCCACTCTCTGCCTGATGGGCGCATAATTTCGGTGCCACACAAATCAACAAAATTCTGTAATGAGTTAACGCATTACCAAAATTCAGCAAGATTCTTGACATCTCCACTTACTCTTGTTATAAGGTGCATACTCGTTGCCAAGTGAAAGATAAGGAGGACAGGGAGATGATCCGTCGAAGAGCTCCAGTCAGCGTAGTAGGTGCACTCCTACTTGTACTGGCTTCGCATGGGCCGCTGTCAGCCCAATTCACTACGGCCAGTCTGAATGGCATTGTTGTCGATCCTTCGGGCGCCGCCGTGCCCGCGGCCAAGGTGTCCGTCCGCAATACCGGGACCGGCTTTGAGCTGACGACCGCGACTGAAGGCACGGGCCTCTATGTTTTTCCCAGGTTGCCGGTCGGAAGCTACACCTTGCGGATCGAGAAAGAAGGTTTCTCGACGTACGTTCAGGAGGGCATCGTTTTAACGGTCAACCAATCCGCCACTCAAAACGTTTCTCTGCGGGTGGGGGAAATAACCGAAAGCGTCACGGTGACTTCGGATGTTGACCTGGTCACCACCGGGACCTCCACTGTAGGTCAACTGGTCGATGCGAGGCGTGTCGTAGATCTCCCGTTGAATGGAAGGAGGGTTCAGTCTCTTCTTTATCTGGGGCCAGGGACTGTCGATGTGGACCAAGTGCGCAGCCTCGGCTATGGTGGGGTCTATCCGGGTGAACAGCTCGCCAACGTCAATGGAACCGGACTAGGGCAGGTGAACTACCAGCTCGATGGGGCCGGGCACAACGATACTTACCTGAACTTGAACTTGCCCTTTCCCAACCCAGACTCCATCCAGGAGTTCAATCTTCAGGCAGACAACCTGAGTGCGCAGTATGGAAACGCTGCTGGCGGTATCGTCAACATCGCCACCAAGTCGGGAACCAACGAGATTCACGGCAGCGTGTTTGAGTTTCTTAGAAACGGCGCCCTGAACGCCAGGAACTTCTTCGCTCCAACGCACGACTCTCTGAAGCGAAACCAGTTCGGCGGCAGCATTGGAGGCCCCATCAAAAAGGATCAGCTGTTCTACTTCGGCACGTTCCAAGGCACGCGAATCCGCACTGCTCCCGAGGGACAAATCGCCTTCGTTCCGACTGAAGCCCAACGTCGCGGGGATTTTTCCTCTCTCGATGTCCAGCTTGTCGACCCGCTGAACGGACAGCCCTTTCCGAATAATCAGATACCGGACAGCCGGTTGAGTCCGGTCGCGAAGAACCTCCTCAGTGGGATACCACTGCCCAACGGCCCAGGCCAGCAACTGACATATACCGGGCGTAGCGGGGAGCAAAACGAGAACCAGTTCATGATCAAGGGCGACTACAACGCCGGAAGGAACCAGATCAACGGCCGGTACTTTTTCAGTGATTTCGATGCGCCGGGATCCTTCTCGGCGGAGAATCTCCTGGCAGCCAGTAGTGACATACACGGCGTCCGGGTTCAAAACGTAGCGGTCAACCATACTTTCACAGCCAGATCGACACTCCTAATAAATACTTGGTTTGGCTGGAACCAGCAAAGAGGGGGGCATTTCCCC
>JBGPHY010000301.1:0-6977 GCA_041484625.1 Terriglobia bacterium
TGCGACGATAAAATTCGTTGTCTCCGAAAGCACAGAGTCCACTGCGGGCATCGATCTCTCTGCCCTTTACATTATTGACAACAACCTCGCACCGGTCATGACCGAGAGCTATGGCTTGTGCGAATTGTCCCTCGGTAACAGTGGGAATGCCTTCTACAACGCTCTTTGGGAACAGGCGGCCGCCCAGGGCATCACGGTCCTTGTCTCTTCAGGCGACAACGGCTCCGCTGGATGCGACATCCCTATTGCCCAAAATGCAGCTCAAAATGGCCTTTCGGTCAGCGGAATTGCTTCAACGCCATTCAACGTTGCCGTCGGCGGAACAGACTTTGACGACATGGCCAATCCGTCTCAATATTGGAACACGGCGAACAGTGCGCCGGCGCAATCCTCCGCCAAGTCATATATTCCCGAAACTACGTGGAACGGCTCCTGCGCACAATCCGGACAGCTCAGCGGCTGCACGTCGGTGGAGAGCGATGGCTCAGATCTTGTCGCCACCAGCGGCGGTCCCAGCAATTGTGCTTCATCGACACTGGGAGGCCGCTGCAGCGCAGGGAATGCCCAACCTGCCTGGCAGTCTGGCACCGGTGTGCCCACTAACGGAGTGCGCAACATACCAGATGTGTCGCTCTTCGCGAGCAATGGCCAGAATGGGAGCTTCTATGTGATGTGTCAGGCCGACGCCAACCCGGACCCTTCCTCCTCCTGCAATCTCAATGCTCCTTACCACGATTTTCAAGGCGTCGGAGGGACATCCGTAGGGACGCCCGCCTTCGCCGGTATCATGGCGCTGGTCAATCAGAAGACCGGCCAGCGCCAGGGCAATGCGAACTACGTCCTGTATAAACTGGCCGCTCAGAATGGTTCAAGCTGCACCTCGAATGCGGCTGCGGTCGGCAATTCCTCCTGCATTTTCTACGACGTGGTCAAAGGCAACAACTCGGTGGCGTGCCAGGCCGGCTCACCGAACTGCAGCAATAAGGGGACCAGCGGCTACGGCGTCCTGGTAGATCCTTCCAACCCGGCTTCACCCGCCTGGACCACCGCCTCCAGTTATGATCTTGCTACCGGGCTTGGCTCGGTCAACGCAGCCAACCTGATAAAAAACTGGACATCCGTCAGCTTCTCGCCAACGGCGACCCGGCTTACCCTTTCTCCGACATCCATCACGCACGGCCAACCGGTCGACGTCACTATCAATGTGAGTTCCTCTTCCGGCACACCGACAGGTGCTGTATCGCTCATTGGCGGGCCCAACAACCAGGCCCTCGGCATCGACATCTTTCACCTGAGCAACGGTGTCGTCTCCAGCACGACCAACATGCTTCCTGGTGGAACTTATGGCGTGACGGCACATTATGCGGGGGATGGGAATTTTGGGGCGAGCGATTCCGCCCCCGCGATCGCCGTCACGGTGAACAAGGAAAACAGCCAGACACAAACCGGCCTGGTGACCTTCGATCTTTTCGGGAATGTGAAAAGCTTCAACGCCACAACCGCAGCCTATGGATCTCCCTATGTCTTGCGCGTGGACGTTACCAACATGCCGGGTCAGAAATGTTCTTCCAGTGCGGTTCCGTGTCCGACCGGAAACGTAACGGTGCTCGATAATGGGAACCCTCTGCCTGACCAAGGCAACCCGCCGAGCCAGAATCCCCCGGGCACTATCCCATTGAACAATTATGGCTATCTGGAGGATTTGTTTATCCAGCTTCCCGTTGGTTCGCACACGTTAGCGGCCAACTACCAAGGGGATACCAGCTACAACCCGAGCCAATCCGCCGCCAATAAGCTGACCATCACCCAAGCCGCGACTAGTGTCAGCGTTACAGCCAGCCGGTCCAGCGGCCAAGCTGGAGGCAATTTCATTCTCAGCGCAGTTGTAAACACCGTGAGCAGCGGGGTCGCGCCGACCGGCACTGTGCAGTTCCTGAATGGAGGCAATCCGATCAGCGGCACCGTGACATACAGAGGGACTCCCGGTTCGAGCACCGTAAATGCCTCCTTGCAGGCGACCCTCAACACGACCTTCTCTGCCTCGGCAAGTGTCACCGCGAAATACAGTGGCGACACAAATTATGGGAGTTCGACGTCGACGCCTGTCACGGTGATTTTTACTCCCCAGGTGCCAATCATCAACGGGATTTCTCCCAGCTCGGGATCGACGCTAGGAAATACGCGGGTATACATTTCGGGCAGCAATTTCCAGAATGGGGCCACCGTCACGATTGGTACAACCCCCGCCACGAATGTTCAGGTAGTGAACTCGTCACTGATGATTGCCACTACCGGTCCACGATCGGCCGGAGCGGTCAATGTTGAGGTGACAAATCCAGGAGCGCAACCGACGGTCTTGTCCAGCGCCTACACGTATCGCGTGCTTTCTCCTGCGGCGGTCTCGTCCACCGCGTTGAGGGTTCCTTATGTCGTGGACACGCTCTTCTTCAGATCTAACCTGGGGATCAACAACCCACATCCATCGCCAACCAATGTTCGCATTTCACATTTGGATAGTAATGGGCTGCTGGTGAGCCCCCCCGCGTCAGTGTCGGTGTCCCCCAACGGTTATCTTCAAATAGACAGTTTGCTGAGATATCTGCAGGGGGTTGCCACAATGACAGGGCTGGAGGGATCTGTGGTAATGGAGTCGGATCAACCCATTCATGCCTTTGTGTCGCAGATCGACAACCAGAGCGGTGATCCCAGCATCCTGGATGGAATCCAGGGCGGGGCTGATCGGCTGATCCTGCAGTCGGCCGCCAACACCGGGCCCTTCCGATCGACCTTGCTGGTTCTCAATCTCTCTTCAAGCCAGGCCCTGGTGGACATGACCGCGCTGGCTCGGGACACGGGCCTATCGATAGGGACTCCCCTTCGAAACCTGGCCATCGCCGCCAATGGGTACATTTCTTTCGACAATGTCCTCCAGGCGTTGTCTGTGCCGGATTCGTATGGACCCGTTGAAATCCGTTCCACAAATGGAGCGATGCTGGCCGCGGTCTCACGAGTCTCCGGGGTGGGTGCTAATTCGAGCGGATTTTTCGTCGCCCAGGCCGAAGGCTCCGGGTCCCAGTCCGAGGTGATTCCATTTGTAATTGACTCGGCTGCCTTTCGAACCAACCTGGGCCTGAATAATCTGGCAACCATCAGTGCCAGCGTCCAGATTTCCTTGATCGCTGCAGACGGGTCGACGCTGGCGGCCACGGCCTCTCCCCTGCAAGTGGCCCCCCTGGCCATGCTCCAGATCAACGGGATCGTGCGGTTCCTGGTCGGGGGCTCGAGCGTCACCAATCAACAGGGTTACCTTCGAATCACATCGGACCAACCCATCAAGGCCTTCGCCACTCAGATCGATAACATTTCGCAGGATCCCAGCATTGAAAACAGTGTCAGCAGTGGAAGCAGCCGCATGATTTTGAAGTCTTCGGCCAATACGAATTTTCAATCCACCCTGGTGGTTGTCAACCCGAATAGTTCGGCAGTCACGGTGACCGTGAATTCCCGGCAGGGGGAGAGCACGGGCAACGGCAACATCACCGCTACGCGGTCCATCACCATTGCGGCCGGCGGATACTTTTCGAGTGACAACATCCTCCGGGATTTGGGAGCGACCAGTGTCTTTGGGCCTATTGAGGTCCTTTCGACTTCAGGCGAGCCGTTGATAGCCGTCTCCCGGGTCTACACCACGACTGGGCATACCAGCGGCTTCTTCAACCTTGAACCCCTGCCGTAACGCCTGCAGTACTGAATATTTCTTTGGGGCACCCACTGGCAATTCAAAGCCTGTCTGAACATCCCGTCGGAATTCTTGCTTCCGGTTGCGGAAGCGTTCAGAGCAGGGATGAGGACACCAGCTCATTGTTACCCACGTTTTTGTTCGGATCGCAATGCTGCACTGGGGTCGAGGCGCATCGCCCGCCGCGCCAGCGGCTTCCTTCTCGCTCATGCCAGCTTCTCTTTTCTCCTGGGCCTTCATCTCTAAATGGAGTCGCACCTCTTCGGCCAGGTCTTGATCCATTTGGTCTCGCCGGAAGAAAAACATCAGGCGACGCCGCATCCGAAGCAGTCTCTGCATAATCCCCTCATTCATATCGCAACGCCACCAAGGGATCGACCTTCATTGCCCGGCGGGCTGGAATGTAGCAGGCCACAATCGCCACAGCGGCTAGCAGCAGGGATACGGCGACGAATGTGAGAGGATCAGCAGGGTGAACGCCGTATAGCAAGCCCCTCATAAGACGGGTTATCGCCAATCCCGCAATGACTCCCGTCGCTATGCCGATCACAATGAGGAGCATTCCCTGTCTCACTACCAAGTGGAGGACATCTCGTTGCTCGGCTCCCAGCGCCAGCCGGACCCCGATTTCGTGCCTGCGTTGAGTCACCGAATGGGCGACGACTGCGTAGATTCCCACTGCCGCCAGGATGAGAGCGATGAGGGCAAAAGCATCCATAATCAGAGCGATGTAACGAATGCTGGAGGATGCCTGAGAGCGAACTTGCTCCATGGTTTGGATCTCATACACCGGCACGTCCTTGTCCACTTCCAGGATCTGGGCTCGAATGGACTTGATGAGACCCTTTGGATCAGCCGCGGTTCTAACCAAGAAGCTCATACCTGCTGTCAATAGTGGAAAATAGGCCTGCGGCGAGGCTTTATCTTCTCCCCACCACCGCTCGTCGCCCACTACACCCGCCACTTCATACCAATCAGCTGGGATGCTGCGAGTGAATCGCCTTCCAATGGGATCCTGGTTCGGCCATAGGTCTCGGGCCATCGTCGCATTGATGACGGCGATGCGGAGGTTCTCACCATAATCGCTCGGTCTGAACACTCGACCGTTAAGCATGGGTATCTCCAGCACACGAAAATAGTCCGGTGTCACAGAACTTAACCTCGCTGCTGGGCCTTGTGAAAACGCCGAGGGAGTTAACGGATTTCCCTCTGCTGCTACGCTGTCGCTGCTTGCCCAACCTTTTCCCGTATCCGGCAATCCACCAAGAAAAGCCGCCGATTTGACCCCGGGCAGCGCCTCAACCCGCTCCAAAACACTCCGGTAGAAGGCCTTGCGCTGCTGATCCTGATGATACTTTGAATCCGCCAGGGTCATTTGCATGACCAGAACGTTCTCGGGATTAAAGCCCGTGTCCACCCTGAGCAAGCCCACCAGGCTGCGGATCATGAGGCCGCCGCCTACCATGAGGAGAAGAGCCAGCGCCACCTCGCTGGCCACCAGTGTGTTTCGGAACCGATGGGCGCGGGTGCCCGCGCCGGAATTCCTCGCTCCCTCTTTGAGAGATTTCTCAAGGCCGGTCTTCGTCGCTTGAAGGGCCGGCACCAAGCCAAAAAGGATTCCAGTGGCCACTGAGACTGCAAGGGCAAAACCGAGAACCCACAAGTTGAGGTTGATGGGGTTGGTTTGGGGAAGAAAACCCTCGGGGCTTAGAGAGACCAGCGATTCTTTCAACCAGTAGGCCAGGAAGACTCCCGCTCCACCTCCAAGAAGGGCGAGCAGAACACTTTCCCTGAGCAATTGCATCATGACCCGCCACCGGCCCGCACCGACTGCCAGACGGATTGCTGTTTCTCGTTGTCTACGGCCCGCCTCTGCCAGCAGCATGTTCGCCACGTTGGTGCAGGCAATCAGCAACAGAAAGCCCACCCCGCATAGAAGAAGAATCAGAACTGGCCGCGTTCCATGCTCCACTTCTTCATGCAAGGGCATCACCTTGACACCGAGACCGGAATTGGACTCTGGATACTGCTGAGCAAGACGAATTGCGATGGTTGACATTTCCGCCTGCGCCTGCTGGATCGTCAGACCGGGCTTGAGCCTCCCGATCACCCACATCCAATTGGCGTTGCGATTCTTCTGCAGCCGGTCGACGGGGAAGGGCGCATAAATCTCAGGGTCCGTGATGCCCCAGATCTGCGGAAACCGAAACGCCTCTGGCATGGTTCCGATCACGGTGAATTTCTCTCCATCCAGAGTGAGTGTCTTCCCGACAGCTGCCAGGTCTCCACCGGGTCCCCAGGTCCAAAACCCTTTACCAAGGACGACCACATGATTCTGGCCCGGCTGATCCTCGCTCGGGAGAAACGCACGACCCTTCGCAGGCTCAATTCCCAACACCTTGAAAAACTCCGGTGTCACCTGGATCCCATAAAGGTGTTCCGCCCCGCCAGTCCCCGTCAGGGCCGGATCATAAATTGCCCCCGCAGCCAGTGCCGAGAATACGTCGTTCTGCTTCACCCAATCGAGAAAGTCGGGACCGGACACCGGTGTCTGAGAAAATTGGCGGTCGGTTTTCCAGAGAGATACGAGTTGTTCGGGATGGTCAAAAGGCAGCGGACGAATCACCACCGCATATACAACACTGAAAATGGCCGTACTCGCACCGATGCCCAACGCCAGAGTGACGATGGCCAAGGTGCTGAAGCCGGGGTTCTTGGCCAGCATTCGAATGCCATAGCGAAGATCTTTCACAGTCGACTCAACAGCCGTCCATCCCCACATTTCCCTGCACACTTCCTTCAGCAACAGCGGATTGCCAAACTCCCGGCTCGCGGCTTGTTGTGCTTCCTTTTCCCCTAGGCCCGCTTCCCTTTTCTCCTGAGCCTTCATCTCTAGATGCAGTCGCATCTCTTCGGCCAGATCCTGGTCCATTTGGTCCCGCTGGAACAAAAACAACAGGCGACGCCATATCCGAAGCAGTCTCTCCATAGTCACCTCATTCCTGCCGCAGGGCGTCCACAGGGTTGACCTTGGTTGCATGTCGTGCCGGCAGGTAGCAAGCAAACACCGCCACGCCGGTAAGTAGGGTCATGGCCGCTATGAACACCGTTAGGTTCATCGGGTTCAGCCCATAGAGCAGTCCCGAGAGCAACCGGACCAGTGCAAGCGCCACCAGCAGACCGATACCCATGCCGATCACGGTCAGCTTTAGTCCGCCATGGACGACGAGCTTGAGCA
>JBGPHY010000302.1:0-6975 GCA_041484625.1 Terriglobia bacterium
ACCGAGAGAATATCCTCAAAAGCCTCAAAAAACGGGCTGCTTCTCTCGGATATACACTGGTTGAAAACGCAGCACTTAACCTGCAAGTTTCTTAGAAGTACCCTGAGGGAGAAGTGCCATTAACTTCAACGCCCATGCCCGTCGAAACACCCCCACCTGTCTGGGTACGGCGAGGTTTGCTACTTGAGTATTTTTCTTTAGGCTACAACTGTTTGGAGGCTCTGATAGCTGTTGCTGCAGGATTGCTGGCGGGAAGTATTGCCCTGGTGGGATTTGGCATCGACAGCGTGATCAAAGTGACCTCGAGTGCCGTCCTGCTATGGCGATTACATGCCGATTCTAATCAAGCGCACCGGCAAAGGACCAAATCACCAGCCTGAAGCTGGTGGGCCTAGCTTTTTACATTGGCTACGAGTCGGGCAGTGTCCTGGTGCATCGCGAAGCACCCGACCGCAGTCTTCCCGGAATCATTCTGGCTTGTGTGTCGTTGCTGGTCATGCCGATCTTAGCCAGGGCAAAGCGGCAGGTGGCGCAGGGAATTGACAGTAATGCCTTGATGGCCGATTCCAGGCAGACAGAGTTCTGCACTTATCTCTCCGCAATCCTGCTGGGAGGTCTCTTGTTGAACGCTCTCTGGAAATGGTGGTGGGCCGATCCTGTAGCGGCACTCATCATGGTCCCGATCATAGCTCGGGAGGGCATTCTTGCCCTTCGAGCAAGACCTTGCGGCTGTTGTAGTTACCTTTCGAGTTAAGGACAAATAAGTATGCCGGAATTCTTTTGGGTACTTGTTTTCATTGGTGGGTATTTTGTATTGATGCGCTGGGTGCTTCCCAGATTCGGCGTCCAGACTTGAATGTCGAATTCCTGTAGCGTCGAGTCTCGACGCATAACTGGAAAAGACGCTCAGAACGTCTCTGGCGATTCCGAGCGTCCAGAACGCCCGAAATCTCGCTCATAAAGAAGAAGCGAGCTCTGTACCGAACCTCGCTACTTCTCTACCACGGCAAACATCGGGCAAGGGGCGTGGCGGATAACGCGAACGGTGGTTATTCCAATGACCGTCGAGTCGAAAAACCTTTTGTGCTTTACACCTAGCACAATCAGGTCACAACCTCCACTTCTGACTGCTTTCAGGATTTCCACGGCGGCCTCTCCCTGCTTGACGACCTCTTGAATTTGGCAGTGGGTCCGGGACTGCTCCGGGATCCAGCCTTTCTCATCCGCAAACCAGCTTGAATAGACCAAAAAGCGCCAGTACCGGAATGGCCAGTACCAGCAGAGGTATGAGTGTGATCATCAAGGGAGCAAGCAGAACGATCAGGAAGATGGCCAGCATGAAGAATAAAATCTTCAAGGGTAAGAGGATCAGGAACCCCAGGACTCGAAAAGGCAACAGTACCAGAAAGCAAATGGCTTTGAATGGGAAAAGCAGCAGTTCTAACATACTCAGTCTCCTCCCTCCTCTAACTCTATTATACGAGGGGACCCGCCCAAAAGTTCAGCGATTCTTCAAAATTGTAATCTTCCCCCAAAAAAGGTATACAAGGGAGACAGATCGATGAGAGAGTCCGGATGGAAACGCGTTCTGATACTAATCACTTTAGCCCTGGTGATTCTGTTTGTCGGTCTCGACACCCGGTTGAGCCTGTGTCAGACTGGACCCAAACTCACTCCTTCAATCTGGGAATCGGCATCCATTGCCGTTCCATCCAGCAACCCTGTGGAAGCAGATGATGGCCTGGTGGCCACTCCCGAACCCAGTGAGAAGGCCGTCCGGTATTATCACGGTGGAGTAGCGCTCTGGCTCATTGACACTGCCTGGGGGCTGCTGGTCCCCGCGGTCTTCCTCTTCACAGGCTTTTCTGCCAGGTTGCGGAACCTGGCGCAGCGGCTCGGACGAAGGTGGTTCTTCGCACTGGGAATCTACTTCCTGTTTTTCACTGCGTTAAGTTTCGTCATCGACCTGCCACTTTCCTATTACGAAGGCTATGCCCGCGAACACGCTTATGGCCTTTCGAACCAGGCCTTGGGCAAGTGGCTGGGAGACGAGCTAAAGACCCTAATGGTGAGTTGTATCGCAGGGGTCATGTTCCTCTGGATTCCCTACCTTCTCTTGAGAAGAAGCCCCAAACGGTGGTGGTTCTACACCAGCCTGGTTGCGATCCCATTCCTCTTTTTCGCCATGCTGGTCTCGCCAGTCTGGATCGATCCGCTCTTCAACGACTTTGGATCCATGAAGGATAAAGGCCTGGAATCACAGATCCTGTCTCTAGCCGAACGAGCCGGAATCGAAGGGGGTCGTGTCTACGAGGTCAACAAGAGTGTCGACACCAAGACGCTCAACGCCTATGTGACCGGGTTCTTGAACACCAAGCGGATCGTGCTCTGGGACACTATCATTGCCAAACTCACTCCAGGCGAATTACTTTTTGTCATGGGCCACGAGATGGGTCATTATGCTCTGGGTCACGTTTACAAGGGGATCCTCTTCTTCTCTGTATTGATCTTGTTGATTCTGTACGTCGCTCATTGCCTCTCGAACGGGCTGATTGCACGATTCCGGGAGCGCTTCGGTTTTGACCGTCTGTCAGACATCGCTTCCCTGTCCCTAATCCTCATGCTGGCCAGCCTGCTCGGGTTAGCTACGGCGCCAATCACCAATGGTTTCAGTCGCTGGATGGAACACGAGGCCGACCGCTTTGGCCTGGAGATCACGCAAGACAACCGATCCGCAGCATCAGCCTTTGTGAAGTTGATGACTGAAGATCTGGGCGTTCCTCGCCCCCATCCCCTCGTGGTGATATTTCGGGCGACCCATCCGACCCTGGGGAATCGGATCGATTTCTGCAATGCGTATAAGCCGTGGAAAACCGGGCAACCGATGAAATACCGAAGCCTATTCCGGCGGCCATCGTCCGTCAAACCCTGAGGATGAGGAAAAGCCTGTCCACCCTGAAACTCAACCGATCGACGAGGAGATCCATTCAGGGAATATTAAATACGGAAGAAGATCGACCCCCAGGGGTGGCTGTGGGGCAGTGTCGTGGCCTCGACGGGGCAGCCTAGGAATTTGGGATAACCTCTTACCCAGAAGGTTGAGTATGGACCGAGATAAACACGGATGGACACCGGCTGCTGGGCCTTTCCGGTCACTTCGATTCCAGTCGGAGCACGAAGGGTGTAATTTGGGTTGTGCGGGTGTTGGTGCGCCTTGTACAGCCGTCGATTCAATCCGTCAAGAGCATTCGCTCACGGGCAGCTCTTTCAAGTTTTTCTTGAAAACAGGGATGGGCAATGGCAATGAGTGCCTCGGAGCGTTCCCTGAGATTCTTCCCGTGGAGGGAGGCTACGCCGAATTCCGTCACGACATAATGCACGTCAGCCCGGCTGGTGACCACACCTGCCCCCTGCTTCAGATAGGGGACGATTCTTGAGAGATTCCCCTCCTTCGCAGTAGACGGCAAGGCAATGATGGGTTTACCTCCTCGTGACATTGCAGCCCCCCGCACGAAGTCCACCTGACCTCCAAAGCCGCTGTAGATGTAAGGACCAATCGAATCGGAGCAGACCTGCCCGGTTAAATCGATCTCGATGGCCGAGTTAACCGAGACCATCTTCTCATTCTGTGAAATCACCAATGGATTGTTCGTGTAATTGGTGGGGTGAAGTTCAAAGACCGGGTTGTTGTGAACATAGTCGTAGAGGGTCCGGCTCCCCAGAATGAACGTCCCGAGGACTTTTCCCGGATGCAGGGTTTTCCTGGCCCCGGTAATGAATCCGGCCTCGATTCCTTCCTTAACCCCATCCGAGATCATCTCGGTGTGAATTCCCAGATTCTTTTTGTCGTGCAAGGCAACCAGCACGGCATCCGGGATACCGCCAATCCCGAGTTGCAGCGTGGAACCGTCCTCCACCAGGTTGCCGATCTGCTCCCCGATCTGCCGCTCCACGTCGGTGTAGCCTTTCTTGACCAGCACCGGCAGTTCTTCCGAAACCTCCACAATCTTGTGAACGGCCGAGATGTGGACGAAGGAGTCGCCCAGGGTGCGTGGCATCTTATCGTTGACCTGGACAATGACAGTCTTGGAGGTCTCAAGCGCCGAACGGGAGGCCAGGACTTCGGTCCCAAGACTCATGAATCCATGCTCGTCAGGAAGAGTGGTATGGAGGATGGTCACATCGAGAGGGAGCAACCGGGAGTAAAACAGGCCGGGAATCTCGTGCAGGAAAACCGGGACGTAGTCTGCCCGACCGCTGTTGACAGCCTCCCGGTCGGCCGAGCCGACGAACAGGGAGTTGTGGCGGAAATGACCTGCCATTTCCGGACGTGCCAGCGGGTCCTGCCCGATTAGCAGACCATGCACCAACTCCACGTTGTGCAACTCGTCTTTGCGGAGGGCCAGGGCCTCCAGAAGGGTGCGGGGCGCCGCAGCGTTGCCGCTGATGTATATCCGGTGACCGCTGCTGACGGCCGCTATGGCCTCTTCGGCCGCACAGAGTTTCTGCTTGTATTGATTCAACCAGGTCATGGTCTCCTCCTAGAGCAGAATGGATTCAATCGGGCGATACCCTTTGCCGAGATCTTGAGGGAGGTGGCTGCTGGTGACAAATCCCTGGTAGGCGCAAACTCCGGCCCGGATTTCCGCGGACTGTTTCAGGGCGCCGGGGATGCCTTCTTTGCCGATAGTCAATAAATACGTCAGCAAAACGTTGGAGAGCACATGAGAAGCGGTCCGGGCCACCCAGGAGGGGACATTGGGCACGGCAAAATGGGTGACTCCCTCCTCAATGTAGACCATGTCTTCGTTCGGAGTCAGCCGCGTGGTCTCCGCAGTGCCGCCCTGGTCCACCGCAAAGTCAATCAGGACTGATCCCCGCTTCATAGACTTCACCATCTCCCGGGTCACCACTCGCGGGGTACGTTCTCCGGGGATTTGGACGGCACAGATCAGCACATCCGCAAACTGGACCAGCTTGGCCAGATTCCTCTGGTTGTAAGGAAGCGTCACTACCCGGTCGCCCGTCTCCTGGGCTACCTTCTCCAACCGACGAACATCCTTGTCCATCACATGGACAGTAGCACCCAATCCGGCAAAGGACCTGGCGGCATTGGAACCCAGCGTTCCAGCGCCCAGGATGACCACGTCGGCCGGCGGTACCCCTTCGATCCCTCCCAGCAGGATTCCCCGGCCATTGCGGTCGTTGGATTGCAGCAAACGCCCGGCAATCTGGGGAGCCATCTTTCCGGCAATCTTCGACATGGCGCGCTGCAACGGGTGACTGCCATCTTCCTGCACGATGAGTTCCATGCCAATGGCCGTGATGTTTTTTTCCAGCACCAGCTGAAGTAGGGGCTTAGGCATAATCCCCAACAGGAGGAAGCCCATCAGCACATGATTCTCCTTCAGGAATGGCCATTCCTCCTCCCGGGGAGCTTGCACTTTTACCACCAGGTCCGTTCGCTTGTAGGCCTCTTCCTTGGAGTAGACCACGCTGGCTCCGGCTTCGCGGTACTCGTCGTCGCCGAAGTGGGCCCCTTCGCCGGCCCCCTTTTCCACGATGACGTCAACCCCGTTGCTGGTGAGGTCACTGACAGCAGCCGGGGATAGGCTGACTCGTTTTTCGTCCATGGCCCGACGTACTGCAATCTCTTTGGGAACTCCAATGATCATTGCTGACCCTCCTTTCCTGCGGGGGAATTGAGGAAAGTCCGAGGAGAACTGCCGTTTCTGGCAGGGAATCTACCACAATACGGGTCATTTGGACAGAAATGGCAGAGAACAGCAACCCGATGGTGGAGCCTGGAAACGAGCGCCTGCCAATCCTTAGCACATCACCATCATTGAGAGCGATGTCATTGCAGGCGTTCGCAGAGGCTGCAGAAATGGACTCCTACCGCTTTAGCTTTGAGAGGAATTGTTTGCGGAACTTGGCAACCTTCGGGGCGATCACGACCTGGCAATAGGGCTGGCTTGGATTGTTCTCAAAGTATTCCTGATGATAATTCTCTGCGCGGTAGAAGGCAGAGAAGGGGGACACTTCAGTCACAATTGGACGGTCCCATATTTGAGACGCATTGATCTCAGCGATGACTTGTTCGGCAATCTCTTTCTGTTCCGGAGAATGATAGAAGATGGCCGAGCGATACTGGGTGCCGATATCTGCCCCCTGGCGGTTCAGTGTGGTTGGATCGTGGATGGTAAAAAAAATCTGAAGGAGTTCCTTGTAGGTGGTTACCTTCGGATCAAATTGGACCTGCACCACTTCGGCGTGGCCGGTTGCGCCGGTACAAACCTGCTGGTATGTCGGGTTCGGCCGCTTTCCACCGGAGTAGCCAGACTCCACTTGATCCACCCCTCTCAACTCATCAAAGACGGCCTCCAGACACCAGAAACAGCCGCCGGCCAGGGTGGCGATCTCTTTACCCGGAGGGGTTTCTGCTATCTTATTTTGAACCGGCGTCATGGATTCGGATTCTCCATTCGGAAGTGAAGTCAGCAGGATTGCCCCAGTAACCAGCCCAGAGAGGCAGACCGCAAGGATGCCGATTGATTTCCTGGAACTCTCATTCATAGATATTAAGGAAGTATAACGCAATTGACAGTTAGCGCTATACTGATACACATTGGCGACGACGCTCAAAATCGACAGACGCAAAACCCGGCCTAGTTCTTCGGGTATCCCACCGTCTGGCCGAGGATTATTTTCTGCTCCGGACCGAGCGAAATGGCTTTGGAGAGAGCCGGCCTGTCCACTCCCTCTCTCACAACGGTGACCAAGCCTTCTGAGGCACAGAACAGGTAGACATTCTCGGAGACAAAACCTGTGTCCGCCGCAGCAAGAGTCACCTTTTCTTCAGGAGTGGCATTCTCCATTCTGCTGATATCGGCAACATAAATGAGGTTCACCGGGGCATCCTGGACGTATGCCTGGGTCCCCGCCAGTACCCGGAGGTCTCCATCTTTAGTCAGT
>JBGPHY010000303.1:0-6973 GCA_041484625.1 Terriglobia bacterium
GTTGGACATGAAGCAAATTGTCGAGGGCCCCTGGGAGCTCAACCCGGATTTGAGCCGCATAGAGGAAGTGGGATGGACCGATTTGATGACGGGAGGAGGAAGCGATGCCTGTTCCCGCCTGGACTGGATTGAAGTCTACGGGAAACCTGTTCTCAAGGAGAAATAAGCCAATGGACAACAAAACCTTCCCGGCCTGGCCACAGCTGGACGCCGACGATTACGAAATGGTGAAGGGAGTTCTGGATTCGGGACAATTGTGGTGTGGCGCACCCCAATCCCCCTGTGGGCATAACGTGTGGGAGTTCCAGAAAGAGTTTGCCGATTTTCAGCAAGCCCGGCACTGTATCGCGGTCACTAACGGTACTCACGCCATCGAGGTGGCCCTGTTGGGCCTGGACGTGGGGCTCGGGGATGAAGTGATCGTTTCCGACTATACCTTTGTCGCCTCCGCCTCCGCGGTCATGGCAGTCAATGCCGTCCCGATTTTTTGTGACATCAACTCTCTCACCCACAACATGGATGAGACCAAGATCGAACCCCTCATTACGCCCCGGACCCGGGCCATCGTCGCTGTACATCTAGGCGGCATGCCTAACAACATGGATGCCATTCTACAGATTGCCCGGAAGCACGACCTGAGAGTCATTGAAGACTGTGCCCACTCTCATGGCAGCAAGTACCGTGGCAAGCGGGCCGGCAACTGGGGAGACTGCGGGACATTTTCCTTCCAGGCCAGCAAGTTGCTGGCATCGGGCGAGGGTGGCGCGGTGGTCTGCAACGACGACCAGCTTGCAGAGAAGTTCTACAGTGTCTCCGATTGCGGCCGGCTCCCCGGACATTACTTCTATGCACACTATCGTTATGGCTCCAATTATCGCTTGGGCGAGTTTCAGGCTGCTGTCCTGAGGTCCCAGCTGAAGAATCTCAGCGGCTGGCAGCATGCGTTGCGAAACAGGAATGCAGACTACTTAAGGAAGTGCCTTGATTCGATAGAAGGGATTCGTTGTCAGCAGAAGATCGATGGAGTCGAAGAAGTGGGACAATACGTTTTTCCGGTCTCATTTGATCCCGCTCGTTTCAACAACATCTCCAGGGAAGAATTTTGCCGCAAATTGCGCGAACAGCAAATTCCACTGGCAGATTGCTACCCGCCGCTTCATTCCCTGGTCTGCTTCAGAGAAACGAAAGGCCTCAAGGGGATTGACTACTCACTAGCCAATTGGGGCGGAACCAAGTCCGATGACCGGAATTTTCCGGTGGTGAGCGAGGTGTACCGCCGGAGTTTCCAATTCCCACAGCAGATGCTTCTGGTTCAGGACCAGAACTTGTTGAATTACGTCGCGGAAGTCATCGAAGGGATCAAGGCCGGGAGGATCTGAACCCACAATCTATTTATAATTGCCCAACGGGTATTCTGTAAAGATTGCGGGGGATTTTCGAAACCGGACGGAGTCTAAGTGAGGTCTGCTGGAGGCTCATGCCTCAAGACATCAAGGCATGAGGTATTCCATGTCGAGCCGAGTGACATACTACGGCCTTGCTGTCCTTTTGACCCTGCTGGGCTCCCCCTTTGAAGCTAAAACCGTGAGCCAGTGGACCCTCAATTCGCCTGATGGCCGCATCTGCGTTGTTGTCGAGATGATCGGTCCGACCCAGCAATCGGCGGCCTCGGATGGTCGTAGACGCCTGTACTACCGGATCGAAGACCGGGCGAGCGGACAGCGCAGAGAGGTTGTGGGCCTTTCTCCACTTGGAATCAATCGCAACGACCAATCGTTCGTGGATGGACTCCGCTTCGTGTCCGCTTCTCCCTCGATTGTCATCGAAGACACTTATCCTCTCTTGCATGGCAAGCGGAGCCTCTGCCAGGCACGGGCCTGGCAACGTATTTTAACCTTCAGCGATGGTCAGCAGTCGCAACTGCATTTAGTGCTTCGTGCTTACAACGACGGGATTGCCTTCCGCTATGCTTTTCCGGAAACGAGTCCGGGTACCTTTACAGTCACAGAGGAGGTCACCGACTTGAGTCCAGCCTGTCAATTCAAGGATACGGGCTGGATCAAGCCCGGTCGGGTCTCGTGGGGATGGTGGTCCATACCGGAGAGTCCCAGCAAATATGAGGAATTGCGCCGCTTTGTCGATCTCGCCGGTGAAATGGGATGGGAGTATTCTCTGGTGGATGCTGGTTGGCCGGCCCTGCAGCAAGATGGCATTCCCCAATTGGTTCGTTATGCAGCCCTGCATAAGGTTGGGATTCTATTGTGGTACAACTCGGGGGGTCACCACAATACTGTGGACGGCACCCCTCGTGACCGCATGGATCAGCAGAACATCCGCCGCCGGGAGTTTCAGCATCTCCAGGAAATTGGCGTTAGAGGAATCAAGGTCGATTTCTTTCAAAGTGACAAACAAAACCTCATCCAGCTTTACCTCGATATCCTTCGGGACGCTGCGGATTTCCATTTAATGGTGAACTTTCATGGCTGCACTTTGCCTCGCGGCTGGGAACGAACCTATCCTCACCTGATGAGCATGGAGGCGGTGCGCGGTGCAGAATCCTACATTTTTGATTCCCGCTACCCGAAGAATGCCCCATGGCACAATACCATACTGCCATTTACTCGGAATGTCGTGGGACCAATGGATTACACGCCGGTAGCCTTCACTGATAACAGGCACCCTCACCTGACGACCAATGCACATGAGTTGGCACTGACCGTGGTATTTGAATCGGCCTGGCTGCATTTTGCCGATCGCGTCAGTGCCTATCGCGAACTCCCGGATGAACCCATGCGGTTCCTACAGAAACTGCCGGTCGCCTGGGATGAGACCCGATTCCTCCAGGGTGAGCCCGGCAAGCTGGTGGTTCTGGCCCGACGCAAAGGCGCTGAGTGGTACATAGGTGGGATTAATGGAGAGGCCGAGGCCAGGCAGCTTCAGCTCAGGTTTCCATTTCTGCAAAAGAGGAAGTATCAAATGCTCCTGATCACGGAGGGAGACAATGACCGAAGTTTTCGGTCCCGAACATTGAAGGGTTTCCTTGCGGCGTCGCCGCAATTGGTGCCGGTTCGTCCTCGAGGGGGATTCGTGATGCATCTGATTCCAGAACCGTAAGAGTCTCAAGGGGGGCTCGTCCATGATTCAAAGAAAAATGCAGTTCGGCATCTTGTTGGGGATCCTTATTCTGCTCGGACCTAACGGCAAAAGCCGAGTGATCTCCTCGGCTGAGAAGACAAACCAACCGCGGTCGCTGAATTTCAGTGTTCATGTGATTAATGCAGAGTCCGCCTTCGAGGCGGCATCGATCTTCGATGTCAACCGAGATGGCAAGCCCGATATTTTCTGTGGCGGATTTTGGTACGAGGGTCCAACCTGGAAAAAGCACTTCGTCCGCGAAATTCCCGAAATTGACCAATACTTCTTGGACTTCGCCAATCTTCCTCTGGATGTAAACGGTGACGGTTGGACCGATGTAATTACTGCCGCGTGGCACAATCAAACTGTTGCTTGGATCCGCAACCCCGGGCATGGAGATGGCAAGTTTGAGGTATTCGATATCGATAAACCCGGCAACATGGAAACGGCCATTCTGACGGACGTTAACGGAGACGGAACGCCGGATGTGCTACCCAACATCATGGACCGAGCTGCCTGGTATGAATTCTCGAAGGACCTTTCATCTTCTCTGGGGATCCAGTGGATCAAGCACGGGCTCCCATCTGATGTAGCGGGGCATGGAATTGGCGCAGGAGATCTTAACGGGGATGATCGTTGCGATATTGTCGGCCCCAAGGGTTGGCTCGAGCAACCTGCCCGTTCCGATGGTACTTGGCTCTGGCATCCGGAATTCGAATTGGGGACAGCCAGTGTCTCCATCCTCGTGCACGATGTGGACGGGGACGGCGATGCGGACCTGATCTGGGGCCTGGGGCATGGCTACGGTATTTACTGGTTGGAACAAGGACGGGACTCCAAAGGCCAACGCATCTGGAACAAGCATTTGATTGATAAGGATTGGTCACAAGCTCACTTCTTCCTTCTCGCGGACCTTGATAATGACGGGCAGAAAGAGGTTGTGACCGGGAAGCGTTACAGGGCACATAATGGCCGGGACCCGGGAGAAAATGACCCATTATGCATTTACTATTACCGTTTTGATCGGATCCAAAAGCAGTGGAGCCGCCATGTGATCCACGAAAGCGGCCGGGTGGGTTTCGGAATCAACACTATGGCGGCTGATCTCGATGGGGACGGAGACATAGATATCGTTGCCCCTGGAAAGAGTGGATTGTATTGGCTCGAGAATCATCTAAAATAAGTGGTCCAATGTTGGTTGTTGAGTGTCCTGATGGGAGGTGGAAGATGGCGAAGATTGCGATGATTGGGGCAGGCAGCATGGTCTTCTGTAAGACCCTGGTAATGGATATCCTGGCGACTGATAGCCTTCGAGGCAGCGAGATTTGCCTGATGAGCCGTACCTGGCCCAAATTGGATCGGATGAAGAACTTTGTGGAACGGATCATCTGGGAAAACCGGGTGCCGGCTTTTGTCTCTGCAACCCTCGACCGCCGGGAGGCCCTAAGTGGTGCCAAGTACGTGATCATCATGATCCAGGTGGGAGGCTTGGAGGCCTTCGGCATCGACTACAGGATCCCTTTGAAATACGGAGTGGACCAGTGCATCGCCGACACTCTTGGACCGGGTGGGATTTTCCGAGCCCTGCGCACGATTCCCGTGCTGGTGGACATTTCCAGGGACATGGAGGAACTTTGTCCTGCTGCTACCATCCTCAACTATGCCAACCCCATGGCCGCCTGCTGCCTGGCACTGGGGCGGACCAGCAAGATTCCCTTCATCGGGCTTTGCCACGGCGTTCAGACTACGTTGGACCTGATCAGCCGATACGTCAATCTTCCCAAAGAGCGAATCGATTATCTATCGGCCGGCATCAACCACATGGCCTGGTTCCTCACCCTGCGGGATAAAGTGGACGGTCGCGACTTGTACCCGCTCCTGCGAGAGAACATCGAAAAGCCCGAGTATTACGTCAATGAGAAAGTCCGCTGCGAAGTCATGCGGCACTTTGGATACTTCATGACCGAAAGCACCGGACATCTTTCCGAATATGTGCCCTGGTTCCGAAGCAGTCGGAGAGCCCTTGAGCTGTATTGCGACCAGCCCGATTTCGGAGGAGCGTCAGGTGCTTACTACAAGTATTGTCAGGCGCTCGACGGGAAGTATCGCGACGTCGACTATCTCACGCTGGAGTCGCCCCAGATCACGGAACGGAGCGTGGAGTACTGCTCGTACATTCTGGAAGCCATGGAAATGGGCCGGCCCTTCCGCCTCAATGGAAACGTTCGCAACGATGGCTATATTTCCAACCTTCCTGACGGCTGTTGCGTGGAAGTCCCTGTGTTTGTGGATTCCCTTGGTCTGCACCCGATCCGGGTTGGGGCTTTGCCGGCGCAATGCGCCGCACTGAACCAGAGCAACATTGCGGTTCAACAATTGACTGTCGAGGCCGCTTTAAGCGGTGACCCTGAGTATGCGATGCAAGCGCTCGCTCTGGATCCTCTCACTTCCGCCGTCTGCACTCTCAAAGAAGCTCGTGACATGACTCGGGAGATGTTGGAAGCAGAACGGCAATGGCTGCCGCAGTTTGCGGGCAAGGAGCTGAAGCCGCGGCCGACCGTCTATGTGCCGGCCAATGTGGAGGCGGTAGATGTCCCGCTGGACCCGGCCCTGGTCATTGCCCACCGCTTTGGAAAGCTGGCCGGTCAGAAGGTTGGTCAAGCTACGGGGTAGAACTGAGCTTCTCCGAGGGAATTTCGGAGTAGTTTTGCCCGCGGCGAATTTCTCAATCTCTCAGGACACGAATTTTCCGCAAGTGAAGTTGAAAATCAGGCACAACTGTAGAATCACGCCAGCTATCAGGACAGGAATGAGCCAGCGTTTTCTGTTCAGGATCAATGCTCCTATCAAAAATAAAGGAAAAGCCATCAGAGCGAATCGAGGGATGCTAAGGAAACAGTTGATGGGACTGGGAGAAAACAGGGGGACACAAATGCTGGCGGCTGCATACACCCAATAGCTCCGACGAATTTGCCAAGACTGAATGACTGGCGATACTATCGCCAGAGCCAATTCCCACCAGACTACCATGGCTCCGAAGAGCGGGTTGTCCTTGCGAATCCCACGCAGCGACTTCTTTAGACTCTCCGTAC
Organism: Terriglobia bacterium; assembly: GCA_041484625.1. Lineage (GTDB taxonomy): Bacteria > Acidobacteriota > Terriglobia > Versatilivoradales > Versatilivoraceae > JBGPHY01. Next base: position 6,228 of record JBGPHY010000303.1, read on the forward strand.
TTCCCTGATATACGGTCATCCACGGCCACTGGAATGACCGACCCCAGAATTGCTGGGCGTGGGCAAGTCCGAGTGGGTCGCCGATCTGCCAGCCCAACACTAACATGTAAGCCCCGAGTCCCACAGGAATCAATCCTGCCGCCACGATGCTTGCGCGGATGCGAGGTTTCCCAAAATCGCGTTTTGCCAGGTATTCCCACAGGAAAGGCAACAAGAGCAGAATGCCGACGATTCGAGTCAAAGCTGCGCAGAATCCGAGTATACCTGCCCACCACCATTTCTCCACACGTATGCAATACACGCACGCGACCGACCAGAACAGGAAGAGGGATTCGGTGTAGAGGGCCGAGAAAAAAAAGAGGTGGGAAAGACAATCAGCAAGCACAAGGTCCTCGCGGTAACGGCATGGGGATAGTCCAGTCGTAGAAGGCGTGCCAGGTAATAAAGTGCGAAGAAGAAAGAGAGGTTTGAGATCACCAGGCCACTTACCACCGGTGACATGCCACTCAGCGTGCTCAAGCCTCGTATCGAGTAGGGAGTAACTTTGCGGTGAGCGTGCGTGATTCCGGCAACATCGGTGGGTTAGACTCCTTCGGTAGAAACTCGATCGAGGGAGGATTCGAAGATGCCGCTACCGCTCAGTCCGCAGTTCGTAGAGGATAAGAACCGTTTTGATGCGTGGAGAGAGACCGCCGGAAGGCGTCCCATTCCCGACGGGCTTTGGAAAGCCGCTGTCTCCCATGTCA
>JBGPHY010000304.1:0-6921 GCA_041484625.1 Terriglobia bacterium
AGCGAAGATTCATTTCAGCGAGCCCGCCTCAAAGACCAGATGTCCAGGGTTCCTCTGTCGATCACCGGGATCGATTACCTCATTGCGGATATCGGGACGATGGTGACAATCGCGCACCCGCAGGCCAGCCGGCAGATCAGTCTCCTCCCACAGATCCACATGGTGCTAGCCACCCCAGACCAGATTCGCCTCAATATGGCTGAGTTGTTCGAAGAGATCCGCGCCCAGCATGGAGAGAGGCTTCCCGGGAGTGCGATTACCTTGATCACCGGCCCGAGCCGGAGCGCCGACATTGAGAAGGTGTTAATTAAGGGAGTGCACGGTCCAACCCGCCTGGTGGCCGTGTTGATTGACCGGCTGGAATAAGATCTTACCCATAAGATGCGTTAATGCTTTCTGCGTAACGTATCACAGATAGGGAATCTGCAGATTGGGCAGACCAAGTTGCAATCTGTGGACCAAGACCTGCCTAATCCTTGACTTGCCCTGCGCCTTCGGCGGCAGTGGAAACGAAGATTTGCGGCATCAGCCCGGTGGCCTGTTGGTACCCGTGGGCGACAACCTGTTTGAACGGCTCGACCTGGTCGGCCCGGACCAGGTTAATGGTACAACCTCCAAACCCGCCTCCGGTCATTCGAGCGCCGTAGGTACCTTCCGCCGTGCGGGCCAGGTCCACCATGATGTCCAGTTCCTTGCAACTTACTTGGTAGTCATCTCGCAAGCTGAGGTGGGATTGTTCCATTAATTTTCCAAACGCCTTGAGATCGCCGCTGGTCAATGCCTGGGCCGCCTCCTCCATCCGCTCATCTTCGCTGACCACGTGACGAGCCCGTCGCAGAACGGTGGGATCCAGTCCCCTGCCGTGTTGCTCTAGTTCCTGCAAGGTCACATCCCGAAGGGCCCTGACCTTGGGCAAGGATTTGGCCAGATGGCGGACAGCAGCCTCGCAATCAGCCCGCCGCTTGTTGTATTCCCCGCTGGCGAGTTCATGTTTCACCATGGTGTTGCAGATCACCAGGCGCACCTCAGGAGGGAGAGGTAACAACCGATATTCCAGAGACCGGCAGTCAAGCATCAGTGCATGGTCAGCATGACCGCAGACCGAGATGAACTGGTCCATAATCCCGCAGCGCATGCCCACAAACTCATTCTCGGCCCGTTGGCAGAGTTTGGCCAGCTCCACTCGCCCAACTTCGAGGCCGGAGGCTCCCAGCAGCGCCAGGGCCGTCGCCACTTCGATGGCCGCCGAGGAACTGAGCCCGGAACCCAGCGGCACCTCGCCCTGAATCGCAAGGTTGGCTCCTTTCAAACGATGACCCGCCTTATCCAGGATCACCGCCACCCCGCGGGGATAGTCGCTCCAATGACGCCTGGGGGCAGGTTTCGAGTCATTGAGATCGAATTCCACCTGCTCGGCGTAGTTATCGGAAAAAATAACCAGCCGACGGTCTGCTCGTGCAGACACGGCCACCCAGGTATACATATCGATGGCTGACGGCATCACAAAGCCGTCGTTGTAATCCGTGTGTTCTCCAATCAGGTTGACTCTTCCGGGGGCTCGAAAGACCATGGGGTCAGCGCCAAACCGCTGACGGAATTTCGTTCTGAATTCGGATGTATTCATTAGGATCGTCTCAGGGGCTTCCTTTTTGTCGTGAAGCTAAATTTCCCGCGCCAGTCTGGCACAAGGTGCCAGAACTGTCATTTTAGAGGCTGTGTTTCAGGTAAACAGTTCTCAGCTCCGAATAAAAGTCAATAGCCACGCTCCCCTGCTCGCGAAAGCCACTGCTGGAATTCTTGGTCCCTCCAAAGGGAAGCTGGTATTCCACTCCTGCCGAGGGCAGGTTTACAATTATCAGGCCCGCCTCGATACGGTTGATGTAGGCAAAAACCTTGTCGAGTTGTTGGGTCAGCAAAGAAGCCGAAAGTCCCAACTCCACATTGTTGGCGATCTGCAGGGCCTCTTCAAAATCGCGCGCCGGAAGTACTGCTAACACCGGGCCAAAAATCTCTTCCTGCGCAATTCGCATTTCAGGCCGTACCTCGGTAAAGATAGTAGGTTCGACAAAATATCCCTTGTCATAGGCCGGTCCTGAAAGCCGGGAACCACCACATACGAGCCGGGCTCCTTCTTTCCTTCCCACCTCGATATAATTGAGAACGGTATTCATTTGGTTCTCATCCACACACGGACCCATTTCTATGCCGGGTTCCAGTCCGTTGCCGACCTTCAGTTGGCAGGCCTTCTCCGCCAGCAGTTTCAGGAGCTCCTCGTAGACCGGCTCTTCGATGATGGCCCGGCTGGTCGCGGTGCACTTTTGTCCGGTAGAGAAAAAAGCAGCATTCACCACAATATCTGCGGCTTTCGAAAGGTCGGCATCTTTCAACACAATGGTCGGGTTTTTTCCGCCCATCTCCAGCTGGGCCTTGATCCCTTTACTGGTGGTCTTGCGTTGAATGGATCTCCCGACCTGGCAGGATCCGGTGAATGAGATGGCGCGTACTGCGAGGTTCTCGATCAATTCATCTCCCAGCGCCGAACCGGAGCCGGTCACCAGGTTGAGGACTCCTTTGGGCAGGCCGGCCTCGCTCAGGCATTCCACCAATCTGACCGTGCAGAGCGGAGCCAGCGACGCCGGCTTGATAACCAGGCTGTTGCCTGCCACCAAAGCCGGTGCCATCTTCCAGGCCGGGATGGCGATAGGAAAGTTCCACGGTGTTAGCAAAGACACAACTCCCAGGGGTTTGCGGAAGGTGAAGGCAAAAACCCCAGGGCGCTCGGAGGGGACAGTCTCGCCGCAGAGGCGGGCGCCTTCTCCTCCAAAAAAGCGGAAAATGTTGACGGCGCGAGCCACTTCTCCCTTCGCTTCCGGAAGGGTCTTGCCCTCCTCCCGAGTCATCTCCTTGGCCACACCCTCCACCCTGCGGTCCAGAAGTTCGGCGGCCTTCAAAAGCACCGTACCCCGCAGTGGAGCCGGAGTCGAAGCCCAGGCCGGCTGGGCCCGGCTGGCTGCTGAAAATGCCTCCTGCACATCCTCCAAGACGGAGGCCTGGTAAAGGGCGACAACCTCATCGGTATTAGCGGGATTCATACTCTTAAACGTTTTGCCGGATAAAGTGCGGGTCCACTCCCCGGCGATGAAATTTCCAAAACTCTCTGCCATGGATTGCTCTCCTAGTTGGTGGCCTTAGCAAGAACCCTATTTCTTGGTCATGAACCGAGTCGCGTAAATACGGACTGGAATGATAAGTCGTGGGGCTCGGCTTTGTCAATTTGCATGGACCGCAAGCTATGTTATGATTGTGCCCAGTGGAGATTCCCTATGAAACCAGATCAGTTACTTATTGATTATGACCAGTTAGGTGCGATTAGCTGCGGCCCTTTTCCGTCTTCAAAAAAGGTCTTTGTACCCGGAAAATTTCATCAGAATATCCGGGTACCCATGCGGGAGATCCAGTTGACCCCCACTCATCGACAGGGACGGGGCGATTTCGAACCAACCCCCAATCCTCCAGTGTGGGTTTACGATACCAGCGGCCCTTACACGGATCCGGAAGAAGTGATCAATGTTCGTCAGGGGATCCGGCCGGTCCGACGGGAATGGATTCTGAGCCGGGAGGATGTTGAGGAGCTTACGGAAATCACCTCGCGATACGGACGGTTGCGACTGGCCGATCCGGAGTTGGATTCCCTCCGCTTTCACCAGACGCGCAAGCCTTTGCGGGCCGCACCAGGCAGGAATGTCACTCAGATGCATTACGCCCGCAAGGGGATCATCACTCCCGAGATGGAATTCGTAGCTATCCGGGAGAACCAGCGCCTCGAACAGGAATATGCCGAACAGCACCCCGGCAATTCCTGGGGTGCCGGTACTCCGCGCTGGATTACGCCCGAGTTTGTACGCGACGAAGTCGCGCGGGGGCGAGCGGTAATCCCGGTCAACCTCAACCATCCTGAAGTGGAACCTGCCATCATTGGTCGAAACTTCCTGGTCAAGATCAATGCTAACATCGGAAATTCCGTAATGACCTCCACCATTGAGGAAGAAGTGGAGAAAATGGTCTGGGCCACTCGCTGGGGGGCCGATACCGTGATGGACCTCTCCACCGGTCGGCATATTCACGAGACTCGGGAGTGGATCCTTCGAAACAGCCCGGTCCCCATTGGAACGGTTCCCATTTACCAGGCGCTCGAGAAGGTTCATGGCAAGGCTGAGGAGCTGACCTGGGAGATCTTCCGTGATACCTTGATCGAACAAGCGGAACAGGGAGTGGACTACTTCACCATTCATGCCGGGGTGCTGCTGCGATATGTCCCGCTCACTGCCAGGCGGGTCACGGGAATTGTCTCCCGCGGCGGATCGATCCTGGCCAAGTGGTGCCTGGCACATCATCAAGAAAACTTCCTGTACACGAACTTTGAGGAGATTTGCGAAATCATGAAGGCCTACGATGTGACCTTCAGCCTGGGAGACGGGCTGAGGCCTGGTTCCATCGCCGACGCCAATGATGAAGCTCAATTCGCAGAGCTGGAGACACTGGGAGAATTGACCCAAATAGCCTGGAAGCATGAAGTACAGACCATGATTGAAGGTCCCGGCCATATTCCCATGCAACTCATCCAGGAGAACATGACAAAACAGCTGGCCATCTGTCAGGAAGCCCCGTTCTACACTCTGGGACCACTTACCACGGACATTGCCCCGGGCTACGACCATATTACCAGCGCTATTGGGGCCGCCATGATCGGGTGGTTCGGTTGTGCCATGCTGTGCTACGTCACACCCAAAGAACACCTTGGGCTGCCGAACCGTGAGGACGTCAAGGAGGGTGTGATTGCGTACAAGATCGCAGCGCATGCTGCTGACCTGGCCAAGGGTCATCCTGGCGCGCAGGCTCGCGACAATGCCCTTTCCAAAGCTCGGTTTGAGTTCCGCTGGGAGGACCAGTTCAACCTGGGGTTGGATTCGGAACGGGCACGTACTTTCCACGACGCCACACTTCCCGGTGAAAATGCCAAACTGGCCCATTTCTGCTCGATGTGCGGGCCCCACTTTTGCTCCATGAAGATCACCGAAGAGGTCCGCGAGTACGCCCAGCAGGTAGGGGCGACTCCTGAGGAGGCTTTACAGAAAGGCCTGGAGACCAAGTCACACGAGTTCATCGGATCCGGTGCCAGCCTCTATCAGAAGGTGTAACAGCCCACCAGTTACTTTCCTCCGACGCCAAAGTCGCCGCGCAAATCATCTCAGCCTGAAGAATTGCTACCCAAGGAATTGCCTCCCTCTGCCGGTTCAGGTATCCTTAGAAGCCGGCCCACTTCTTATCTGATGATAAGATTACGATCCTTCAGCTTTGCCTGCAGGATTTCGGGTTCAAAGCAGGAGATGCATGAAACGCAGCAAGCTAGTGTCAGCGGGGGACCTTCGATCCTATGCCCACGAGACGAGTGTCCGCTTTATCGATGTCCTTTACGAGAATTATGCGAAGCTTGGGGCCGATGAGAATATCGAGCATTTACATGATATGCGAGTTGCCTCCCGGCGACTTCGGGAGACTTACTCTGTTTTCGCCCCTTTCTATGAGGCCTCCCGGCTGAAAAAGACTGGTCTCCAAGTTAAACGGCTCACACGAACCCTGGGTTTGTCGAGGGAGATGGATGTCAACTTCGAATTGCTGCAGGAATTCTCTCCCCCGGCAAAGCCCTTGATCCAGGTGGCTCATGAGCATCTCCTGGAAATTGCGGCCCAAGACCAGCAGAAGGTAAGAAGACGGGTGATGAAGAGCCTAAAAAAAATGAGAATTAAGGGTCTCAGGGGAGATTTCTTGAAGGGGGCCAAGGTTGTTTTGAACCGGCCAGCCGTTGCAGAAGAGGCTGGAATGGGAGATCCCGGAATGGAGAGCAACAAATTCTGGGAGTGGGCGACCGACTTGGCCTGCGGGAAACTCAAAGCGTTGGAGGAATTCCGCGAACTGCAAGCCGTTCCCGAAAACGATGGACGCCTCCACCAACTGCGAATTCGGATCAAGAAGCTGCGTTATACCCTGGAGATCTGCAGTCCCCTGCTGCAGAACCGTTTTCAGGAATCAATCGAATCAGCCAAGAGGTTACAGGACCTTCTCGGCAAAATCCATGACTACGGAGTTCTGCTCGAACACCTGTCACGACACCGGGACCATCTGGAACAGGCAGCTCGGCCCCGATTGGCAGCCGGATGCCAGAGCCTCATCCAGTCTCTTTCAGGAAGGAAACAGACCTTCTATCCTCAATTTCAGCCAGCCTTCCAGGCATTCTTGAGTGAATTGACCCCTCTTCTTCCGAAAGACAGTTTGCTCATGCCTGAAGAGAAGAGCAGCTTACCTCAGTTGGCAAGTGTACCAGATTCCTACGCTGATTTCTGAGCGCCCTCACAGGAGTTCAGGGCTGATCTTAGGTTCCGGCCGCAGTGGCGGCTTCGCCGCATCTCTCTCCCAGCCCATCGAATCTCACTTGCTGGCTGGGCAGCGGGAAAATGACGCCCCTGAAGGCCTGGATTAAAGTTTCTCAAAAAATCGGTGGTCTACCACATAACTGAAGCCATCCGGGATTGGCCGAATGTGTAACTCGGCTTTGAGGGCAGCAATCCCGCCGTCGGCCAGAATATCTTCAAGCGCCCGGTTCTGCTGCTTCGCCTTTTGGTGGGCAAGGTCCCAGGCAGGCGTGGTGAGTTTGAACACTCCCTGATGTTCCTTTCCGCCTGTACCCAACCAGGCGAGGCACTTTTTGAAATCTCCTTCGGCTTCGACTGAGCCCTCTATCCCCAGGATATAATCCTGACTCATGAAACGAAATGGTTTCTTCATTGCACTCCTCAGCGATTCAACAGGTACTTTCTCAGGTGCTTGACGGCGATGGAACCGTGGCCAACCAAGGCTTCGTCG
>JBGPHY010000305.1:0-6915 GCA_041484625.1 Terriglobia bacterium
CCGATGAATGGCATCATCGGCATGACGGAGCTGCTGCTCAACACGGAGCTGACGGCGGACCAACGAGGTTACCAGAATCTTGTCCGGCAGTCGGCGGATTCGCTGATGACAGTGCTCAATGACATCCTGGATTTCTCCAAGATTGAAGCTCACAAACTGGATCTGGATCTCATTGATTTCCGGTTGAGAGACACTCTGGGCGATACCATGAAATCTCTAGGAGTCCGCGCGGGTCAGAAGGGGCTGGAATTGGCCTATCACGTCCAGCCCGATGTTCCTGACCTCCTGATCGGGGACCCTGGGCGCTTGCGCCAGATTGTGGTCAACCTCGTGGGGAATGCCATCAAGTTTACCGATCAGGGAGAAGTCGTTCTGGAAGTGGGCCAGGAAGAACAGGGGGAGCAGGAGACGCTACTGCATTTTTCCGTGCGAGACACCGGGATTGGTATTCCTCCGGAGCATCAGCATCAGATCTTTGAGGTCTTTACTCAGGCAGACGGGTCAACCACACGCCGATTTGGTGGAACGGGACTCGGGTTGTCGATATCCTTACGTCTGGTAGAAATGATGGGGGGGAAGATCTGGGTGGAAAGCACGCCAGGACATGGAAGCACTTTTCGCTTTACGGCGCGCTTCAAAACTGGCAGTACAGAAGGGCTACACCAAGCTGAAAAAGGACCCGCGTACATGGCAGGAATGGAAGCGTTGGTAGTTGATGACAACGCCACCAGCCGGGGAATTCTAACAGAACTATTGGCTCAGTGGCATCTGAAGGTAACGGCCGTTGATAACGGTGTCGAAGCTCTGAGGCTTCTTCACCAAGGCCGGATGCAAGGAATGCCGTATGACTTGATGGTGTTGGATCTTCAGATGCCTGGGATGGATGGATTCATGCTGGCCGAGCACATTCACGCGGAGGCCGAGCTGTCTGGGACGCCCATAATCATGCAGTCTTCGGGGGGACAGCGCGGAGATGCGGCTCGTTGCCGGGAGCTTGGCGTCGGCGCCTATTTGACCAAGCCTGTCAAGCCATCAGAGCTTCTGGAGGCTATTTCCTTGTTACTGAATATGCCACCCGCTCAAGTCAGTGACGAAGCCTTCGTGAGTCGTCTCAGCTTGAAGGAAAGCCAGTCTCGTTTGCGGGTCCTCTTAGCAGAAGACAACCAGGTCAATCAAACGCTGGCAGTGCGACTGATGGAAAAGCGGGGATATACAGTTGTAGTTGTCAACAACGGGAAAGAGGCGGTGGACCGGTGGGAACAGGAGATGTTTGACCTGGTACTGATGGATGTGCAGATGCCGGAAATGAATGGATTCGAGGCTACAGCCGCTATCCGTGCCCGTGAAGCTGAGCGCAGCGGACATATTCCAATTATCGCTATGACAGCCCATGCCATGAAAGGTGATCAAGACCGCTGCCTGGCCGCAGGAATGGATGGGTATACCTCAAAACCCATCCGGGTGAAGGAGTTCTTTGAGACCATAGAAAGACTGACGTCAACAGTCTGAAGCTCCATCCCTTAAAAACCTCGAAGTGACTGTAGCCACTTCAGCTTCCAGCTTTGCCGAGTCAGCAACGACATCCGCTCTCCGGCCGACAAGACCCAACTCCGATGATCTATCGTTTTCATTCTCCGAAGGCGATTCGGCTCGCCGCGGCGAGGGCTTCCCGCGCTGAACGGACATCCTCAACGACCGTGCTTCCGTTTGTACTTTTTACGCGATCCCAGTTGAATGGCCCTAATGCCTTGTCCAGTTCGGCCGTAGCTTTACGTGCGGCGTCGCTATGATTACCGGCGAGCTGGCGCCGTACAATCAGGAGCTTCTCGAAGTCCACAAAGCCCTCCCGCAGCCGTTCCATTCGGATCGAGTGCAGAGGACCCGGATACACCAGAAACGTATCGCCCGCTGGAAACCGGATGTGTCGCGCATCACGGGTCGGGTCCTCCGGCCAGTTGTCCCATGCCCACCGCAGAAAACCATCCAGTCCCATGGCTGCTGCGTGCCAACCCATCCACACGTTTTCTGCAGGCGGCGAAAAGGGAAAATTGTTCGGGAAGGCGGGAGTGCAAGCAACGTAGAAGGTGCTGGTCTGGTGCCGGCCGCGCCGCGCAGTGACTTCCGAAGCTGGAATCTCACTCCCGATCACCGTGCAGAGATCGTCAATGACATCTACCAGTTCACGATGATAGTTACCGGCATAGGTCAGCTTCCAGTGCGGCGAATCGGCTCGAGCAATTTGCACGGAGCGCAGCGTGTCTTCCAGAGACCTCTCGTTAACCTCCAGATACGTTTTGCTGAACCACTGGCGCCGAACCAGATGCTGCCGCAAGTCACTCAGGAAGGCGCGCCAGAATCTCTCGTACTCGGGTGAATCCATGGCCCAGGTGGCCCAGCGGTACTCTCCCGAAGTCTTGTCGAGATATCGGACGCGGCCATTCCAGGGAACCAGAGTAAAGCAGCAGATCGCATCATTGATTCCGCAGGACATCGCCAACTCGACGTACGTGTCAAAGATGGTGTAGTCGAAAGTAAAGGACCCGTCAGATTCGCGGATCCACTCCACCATCGTCCCGTCGGGAATGTAGGTGTCGTCCTTCCAAGGCGAATGCGTGATATAGGCCGACACATAGGTTTGGCCCATATCTGCCAGGGCGCGCAGGTGCTGACGCAGAATGGCCAGATGCGCTTCACTCCAGGGGACGACTCGATGCTGATGCGCTACGGCCCACGGATTTTGCCAGAAATCCACGCGGAAATCCCAGTCCGCCGGCACAGGAACCGTCCCCCCCTGTACTTCCAGATTCAACTGGAGAGGCAGAGTGTATCCATTCTCCGCTCTCAATTGCACAATGCCGGAAAACGTGCCGGGATGGGTGCTGCGGGGAACATCGATGGTGATCCAGAAGGGCCGGGTGGTCGAGCCTGGAAGATCGAAGCGGGAGAGCGGATCGAGCAGGTCCGGAACAAGGTAAGCATTCTTGGCGTCGATCTCGTCGCAGTGTGTCTGGCGACTGGCGGACGGGAGTTCCGAAAGGACATAGCGCACAAAGCGGATGCGCATCGCCGTGGCGGGAATCGTCTCTCCCGCCGCCCCTGTAAGCGGCCCCGGCACTACACGCAGTTGAGAGAGGGGTGTTCTCGACCAGACGAGAACCTGGGCGTGAACCCGCTCGCCTCGCCATGCCATGCCGGACCACGATTGGATCTCCTGGCGAATCGCAGGGACGCGGTGCCGCTCGAAGGTTTCGTCGGTTGTCACAAAGGAGACATGGGGCTGCTGATCCAGTCCTCTCCAGGCTTCGTCCGGGACGACCGGGGCCTCCAACTCAACCACGGGATGGGGATGGATCCGAGGCATCTCCGACTGAGCCGCCAAAGCCACGGGCACAACAAGAAGTAAAGTCAGAACTCGAAGTTTTGAATACATGGAAGTCATGAACCCCCGTGTCGTACGGAACGAAGTACCGAAGTTTTGAAGGTTATCACGTAGAGCCGCCGCGCCTTTGTCAGCAGCTTATCCCTCAGTTCCTCCGCGGCTGGTCTTGCTCGACCGCCAATTCCATCGCCACGTCCATCTTGCTGTCAATGTTGTTTCTTGGAACAATGACGTGGCCCCCTTTCAGGAGTACATCATATTTGCGCTCGGGATCCGTCCGGGAAACGATCCGTCAGCCGAAGGACGCCCCTCCAGCTCATCCTATCCCCTGACACCTGGCACCTCACACCTCGCACTTACCTGAAGTTCTCCACCAGCATCAGGTCGCTGCCTTCTTCGTCGGTCTGCGTGTACAGGAGGGACCGTCCGTCCGGCGAAATAGAGAGCCCCTGATCGGATGGTCCTGACATCGGAGCGACCGTTTTCACCTTGGCTGTGGCGAAGCTCAAAAACTGGATGGAAGACTTCCCATCGGTGCCCGGCTCGGGAATGAAATAGATCCCCTCGTTGACGAGACAGAAAGCGCGCTCGTGCACAGTCGGGAGCACCTGGCTCTCCTCACCTCCACTCACCGGCATCTTCCAGAGAGCTCCTGAGCGCTCTCCCTTGGTGTAATAGATAGATTTGCCGTCGGGGGACACGGAGCTCGTTCCGCCTCCATTCCGAGTTACCTGAATATCCTCCCCGCCTCCGGCCGGTACTTTCCACACCTCCCATCGACCGGTTCGTCTCGATGTAAAGTAGATCCACTTCCCATCTCTCGACCAGCTCCCGGCCTCATCGTCGGCGGGGTCGGTGGTCAGACGCATTGGCTTTCCTCCACTCGCCCGCATGACATAGACATCCGTGTTCCCCCCTTCATCAAGATTAAAGGCAATACGTTGCCCATCGGGAGACCAGCGCGCGTTCCCGCAACTCACGTCCGCCTGGGAAAGGGAAATCAGCTCCACGGCGTTGGAGCTGTCGGCATCGCTAACCCAGATGTCATAAACTCCACTGCGGTCGGATTCAAAGGCAATCCGCTTGCCGTCGGGAGAGTATTGTGGAGCCTGCTCAACGCGTGTGGAAGCAATGAACCTAGCTGGGGGGCTGCTGGCCATTCCCGGGCCCGACAGGGAGAGATGCCATATGTTGGAGTCGGACACCTCCCACTGGTACGCCAGCCGGTTGCCACTCCGGGAGATAGCGGGTAAAGTAGCGTCTCGAGCGATAAATGGGAGGCGGACTGGTTCCCCGGAACCAGAAACCCGCATTCTCCAAAGGCTGGCGCCGCTTCCGGGGAACCAGGAGCTAAAGATGATTTCCCGCCCATTCGGAGTCCAGGCGGAACCCACGATGAAACCCTTCAAGGAAGTCAGACGTCTCGGCTCCCCTTTGGGCTTCAAGTCTTCGGTCAGGTCAAGCAGATAAATGTCCGAGACCCACCCAATAGCCGAGCGGATGAATGCAACCGTGTGCCCATCTGGCGAGACGGCGGGATTGGTGTCAGGGAGTAATTTCGTCGGCGGTGAGGTCAAGCTGCTCATTTCGCCCGTCTCGGTCGACAACAGTGCCAGGCCCTCAATCACCACCCACTTGCCGTCGGGGAGCCAAGCAAAGGACATGGAACACACTATCAGGCATATCTGCCACGACGCGCTCCGGGCCTCCGATGGCAGGGATGACAATGAAAGTGGCGTGCCCTTTTGATACTCGGACAAAGCCAATAGAGCGTCCATCTGGCGAAAAGGCCGGGCTGACGTCCTCAGCTGGGTCCGTGGTCAGCCGCACGGGTGTCGGAGAGCCAATCAGCTTGATATAGATATCGAAGTTGTCCTGCTTCTCTCCATTCCAGGAGAAGGCCACTTGATTACCGTCCGGGGAAAAGCTCGGGGACCGCTCAGAACCCGCATAGCTGGTGAGCGGGACCACTTCGGGTGCGGCTGCTGGTCTTCTGGCAGTCCCGCGAAACAGCCATCCAGTAACGGCCATCGCCACGACAACGAGTGCAGCTCCTGCCCAGACCCAGCGCCCCCGATTCCGGCGAACTGCCTTGCCGAGCGGGTGACCGCTGTCACCCCGGGAGGCCGATCTCTCGGGTGGTGCCCCGGCCAGTCTGCCTGAGTCGGATTCTTCCTTCAATTCCTCCAACTCTACCTTAACATCATCCATATGTTGAAAACGCTTTCCCACATCCTTTCGCAGGCAGTGGGTGATGATCCGGTCCAACTCTCGAGGCACAGCTGTATTGATTTCAATCACGGGCTTCGGGTTCTTATTCAAGATGGCAGCCAGCGTGGACAGCTTGGAGTCACCTTGAAACGCCTTCTGCCCCGTGGCCATCTCGTAAAGCACCGCCCCAAGGCTGAAGATGTCTGAGCGAGCATCTACCTTCTTCCCTTCCGCCTGCTCGGGCGACATGTAGGAGACTGTCCCAACAATCGTCCCTGTTTCCGTCTGTGGTTCGAGCGTGCGTGTCGCCCCTTCGCCGCTCTCTGCAACCTCCGTCAGTTTTGCCAAACCGAAGTCCAATACCTTCACCAGGCCGTCCTCGGTCACCATCACATTGGTTGGTTTCAGGTCACGATGGATGATACCGGCTGAATGAGCTTTGGCCAGAGCGTCAGCTATCTGGATGGCCAGCTTGAGGGCTTGACCGAGTCGCATCCCCTTGCGCGGGATCCATTGATCCAACGTCTTACCGGCCACGTACTCCATGGCGATAAAGTCGACGCCACTTTCGGTCCCGATATCGTAAATGGTGATGATGTTGGGATGGTTCAGCGCTGAGGCTGCCCGTGCTTCCTGAATGAAGCGCAGCTTGCGGTCCGGGTCACTCACCTGATCTGGCGGCAGAACCTTGATGGCCACAGACCGGTTCAGCCGCATATCGCGGGCCTTGTAGACAACGCCCATGCCGCCGGCCCCCAGCAGAGAGAGGACCTGGTAGGAGCCAAGTTGCTGGCCTAGCAAGGATTCAGGTTTATCATGAGCCATCATCTTGGCCGCTACCTCCACAGTCGGCTCTTCAATGAAACGGTCTCCCGGCTTGTCAAACTGAAGCAGGGATTCCACTTCTCGACGCAGCTCTTCGTCGCCTGCGCAGGCCTGCTCGAGAAACGCCGCTCGCTGGCTCTCTTCAAGCTCCAAGGCCGCGTGACAAAGCTTCTCGACCTGTTCCCAACGATTCATAAAAATCGTTCATTTGCCCGTCGGATACGGCAACCCGGATGAAAATGCGCCCGGTGTGGGCACCGGGCCTCCATCTGGGTGGCGGTAGCGACCGCCGGGGGTTGTCTCCAGGTATTCAGAGGGGATAACCCCCTGGCAGCTAAAGCTGCCCTCCCCCTTTGCCAAGCTAACCATTACCGGCGCTTTTTTGACACTTAAGGAGGACGAAAAATTTTCCAAGCTTCAACAATGTCATGGAGACGATGAAGACCACGCCAGAGGGTAAGACTGCCGGGATGGCCATCCTGCTTGCGACCCAGAAACCC
>JBGPHY010000306.1:0-6857 GCA_041484625.1 Terriglobia bacterium
CATGAAAGGCGTGCCGGCGGCCAAGTCGACTGCGCTGCGGGAGATGGTTGCGGACCGTTTCAGTACCTGGGTTCTGACGGCGGTCAGCTCGGGCGATTATCGCATGAACATACGGCCCTCCGAGATGGTGGCGTTGAAACGCGACACCGTGGACCGGACCAGACAGACCATCAATAATCGCATCAACGCCCTGGGCCTCACCGAGCCGGTAGTGCAGCAGGAGGGGCGGGCAGCGACGCAGGAGTCCTGGAAGCAATTTCACCAGCAGCGGCTCCACTCGAAGTTTATCAGACCGAAATGCTGTTGACCTGCAAGAATTTTCCCGACTGAACTCACTGCTTCTGTAGGACGGCTGCGCCAGCCGCTTAATTTCAAATTTTGGCGAAGGACAGGTTGCCCCAAAGATCTTTCGAGTGGGTCATTTGTCGGAATCAGCCAAGATGCGTGCCTCCACTTGTACCTCCTGATAGCGCAGCTTGTCATACTTCAGGAAGTTCTTGAGGGTCCTCGCAATCTGTTCGGAGTCCTGCGAGACGCGGACGGCGTAATCGCGGTAAGCCTCCGAGCACAAACGGTCCCTGTTTTTATTGAAGAACTCGATCGCGCTCTCGGTGTTCGCGGCAGTCGCCTGGAGCAGCGGCAGGGTCTCGTCAACGGCCAGCTGTTCCCACGGCGCCAGCGACTCACGCTCCGCGTTCAGGCTGCTGATCTCCTGGCCCATCCGGTTGACTTCTCCCTTCAAAGCCGTCAGCTTGGCGAGATGCGAGTCCGGACTAGACTTCGAGTTGGCGATCATTCTCAACTGGTCGGCCTCATTCGCCACCGCAGCGGCGGACGCCCGGACCTGCTTTAGAGTCTTTTTGGCCAGAGTCTCCTTAGCCAAGTCGGCAAGCGTGATACAACCGGGCATCTTGACGGCTGCCTGCGCCAGCGGCAATAGGGCTGCCATTAAGGCTCCTGCAAGGGCTAATTCACCAATCCAATTTATTTTCAAGTTTTTCATACATCCTCTGATTCAAGGTTAAATGCCTCACTTTCATAAAGCGGAGTTAACGACTTGCAGCGATACTCAGCCTGCAAGTCGAAGGACTAATTCCGCCTCAGAATCTAAATACGTTTTTCAAAACGGCCAGGTTATTTGATTTCCTTTCGGAATATCACATTCCTTGGCCCGAGACACCCTCCAACAATCAGTTGGGACGATGAGGGTTCAGGGTTTTGACTCAGCTTGCAGGTCGGGGCGCAAACGAAATGTCTTGCCAGCCACCACATAAATCTTTTCCGCATAAGTTTTACGCCCAGGTGCGCGAATCTCCAAAGTATAAACATCCGGCCTTAGCCTAATCGATTTCAACTTCCCTGCGCTCCCGGCATAAGCCCCATTGATGAATACCTCAGCATCCTTCACATCGGTCTCCAGCTTCACCTCACCGGTATTCGGATAGGGCATCCCGTTGTAACCATAAGGTCCGTAGAAAAACGGGTCGTACCATCCCCCAGGACCATAGACGTAGCCACCATAGAATCCTCCATAATACCGGCCATGTGCAAATGCCGGCATGGTGGTACTCATGGAGAAACCGAGGACCAGGAGCAGAAGTAGAATCCATCTGTATTTAGCTTTCATTGTCTCACCTCTTCTGTGGAGTGCTTCGACGCTTCACCTCTCAAGCACCGACCTTCTTACAGCAAATTCCTTGCCAATTCTAAGTAATTAGATATCAAAACGAGGCTCCGAGTTGCACTGGTTAATAAAAACCAATTTCGCCTTTTTAGGTCACCAGTTTCAATACCCCACAGGGGAGATGGAAGGTGAGAGTGTCTGCCGGAAGGGTTTTCCGGCTTCGTACAGGGTTTCGTAACTGACGATGACCCCCCGCTCGGCCAGGAGATCTTCAACATCTCGCAAGCTCAAGCAGAAACGGTAGTAGAGCCAAATGGCATGACTGATGATTTCAGGGGGGAATCGGGATCCACGATAACTGGGGGTACTGGTGTTCATAGACCCAGTTTGCCAGTGATCACCTCAACTTGACAATACCCCTCCTTCTCCTCTCTGTGCTCATCGTGAGAAGCCACCTGGAACGATCGCACAATATTGGCCCCCCTTCAATCGGGCAACTCCAGCATAGAGCCGGTCGATATCGAAGCCAATACCGCCAGAGCGGTAAAACACATATCCACCGCCGGGTATCTCGCTCACTCGGGCTTCATCTTCATGACCACAAGGGTAATGTCATCCCACTGCGGACTTTCCTCCACGAACGCTTGCAGTCGTTCCGCAATCCGTTTGCAGATCTCCGCTGCGCTGAGAGAAAGCGAGGAGCGAGCAATGTCGCTTAATCGCTCTTCGCCGAATTCCTCCTGTTGGGGGTTGAGCGCATCGACGACTCCATCCGTGTACGCGACCAGAACGTCCCCGTCGTGGAGGAGGACATGCTCGGACCGATATTGGCTTCGTGCGAAGATCCCGACCGGAGGTCCTCCGCCCTTCAGGCTCTCGGTCGTGCTCAGGCCGTGCGCCGGCGACGTGCCGTTCCTGAAGAGAAGCGGCGGATTATGCCCGGCGTTGACATAGTGGAGCGTTTGGTTGGAAACGTCGACGAGGGCGAAGAAGAGCGTCGCATACCGTTCGCTGGCGGTCAACTTGTACAGGGAGTGGTTCAGTTGGGTCGCAAAGCGGGCGACCTCTCCTTGACGAACCGCCAGGTTCGTTCGCACCAAACCTTGCAGAGAAGCCATCAGCAGAGCGCTGGAGAGCCCCTTCCCGGAAACATCCCCGACGGCAAGACCCATGCGTTCTGGGTTGAACGGAATGAAATCATAGTAGTCACCACCCACTTCCCGGGCCGGCTGGTAGAAGAAACCGAAGTCCAGGCGGGGATAATCCGGGGCCTGCGACGGAAGCAGACGTATCTGTACTTCGCGTGCGATTTCGAATTCTTTCTGGACGCCTCGCCGTTCAGCTTCATATTCATCTTCAAGCGCGCCCTTCAGAGCATTTACCATTGCCACAATGACCGTCAGCACGATGAGCCTTCCAGCCATGTTCCAGTAAGGAATCAACGCATGGTGGTAGAAAGCCGCTCCTCCCCAGTCATCGATGGCCCAGACGACGGCGCTGGCAAGACAGCTTGCGTATCCCCAGCGGAAGCCCAGGAACCAAGCTGAGTACAGCGTTGGGATCAGATAGAGAGCGAAGAGCGATAGGTCGCGATCGAGGATAAGGTCGAGCCAAGCAATCAGGACGAACAGAACCAGGAAACCCAGCGCCTGAACGACTCGTGGCTGGCGCTGCAAGTGCCGAAGGGCGTTTAACGGCGCCGTCCCTCTCCTCACGCTGGCGAGTTGCTTGACGGGAGTGCTAAGGCGCGCAGAGATTGAACTCATCACCATGACCCTCATCGTGATTTGCCGGAGTTGGCTTGGCCAGCCCGGTGCATTAGAGGAGACGGCCTCGTCACAGCATGCGTATCTTCGGCTGGCTGGGTATTCGACGTCGGTGATGGAGGGTAACTTCGTCGAGGTGCCCCCATCCGTCATCACGTTCCCGGTCGCCTGATCGGCGCAGGCACCTCCGCAGGCTACCCTTGGCAGGCAGCCCGATTACCCTTGCGAAAGGGATCTTCGCGATTCAAGATACCGGAAAGCCCTGTGCTGCGCAAGAATTCTCCCAGTTCATTCGAGCTGAGTCTCGTTCCGATGTAACGTCATGTAACGTCGCCACAACAAGGCGTGTCCTTCGACAAAATTAAAATGGGATGAATTTTGAAGTTAAGAGTTGACCTTGAGAGGGGAGGATTGGACGATCTTCATTCGGTTGCGTTGATCGATTTTTGTGGGCTGTAACTCCAGTCGCCCTAAGGGTTCCTTCCATTACAGCCCACAAAATTAAGTGTTACCCATCTTGTGAAATTTCTCGGTGTCACCTATGTCATGGCACTTGAGAACTAAGGTTTAGCTTCGACACGCAGTTCGGGATGGATGTGCAGCGTCTTACCTGCCAACACATAAATCCTTTTTGCATATCGGGTACGGCCTGGAGCGCGGATCTCCAGATTGTAGGTATTGGGCTGCAGCCACATTGACTTCAGCTTTCCTGCTGTCCCGGCATAGGCTCCATTGATAAAAACTTCAGCATCCTTCACATCTGTGTCCAACTTGATTTCACCGCTGTTCTGGTACATCCCCCCGTAGTACGGCCCATAATAAAATGGAGAGTACCAGCCCCATCCCGGATACGCCGGGCCATAAAAGAAGCCGCCCCTGAATCGTCCGCGGGCCGAGGCAGGCATCGTCAATATCAGCAGGAAACCGAGTGTCACAACGAAAGTGAAAGCTGGTTTTGCGTGAATGAGTTTCTTCAGAATTTTCATGGTCAACCTCCTTTGAAATCCAACTTCATACCGGCAATTTTATCGCCAATCCAAATTCCTTGTAATTTGGCGGCCACACCAGCGGCTGATTGGTGCAGGTTAGGGAGCAATCGCCTTATCCAACGGCTCTGCGTCGGGTTTTCCAGACTCCGCCCAGCAGGCAAACTCACGCCTGGGTTTGCTGCATGCAAGCAGCGCGCTGGCCCATTTCAACCATTTCGGCTATTTTCAGCCACCACTTCTGAATTTCGACGGGCTATCCAATTGCAGTCTGCCAATTTGTGCCTGCTTTGGACATCGCTACATGGTTTGTTGCGGAACAAAGCCGTACCATTTGTCTGGAGTTGCGAAGCCATGCTGATCGTTTTGGGCATGACATGGTGTCTTGTGGCATTGCCCAGCCCAAGGGGGGGGCCTGTCAACTGACGAGTTCAACCTGGTTACCATTGAACCGGACGTCATGTCAGGAATCTCTTCCAAAACTCTATGAGCGAGTTTCCCCGGCCGTAGTCTTGATTCGAGCGACCTCGATCGACCCGTACGACGCGGAACACCGGGTGCAACGCGTCACGGGGTCAGGCGTGATCATCACCTCATCCGGCCTGATCCTGACGAATTCCCATGTCGTCTTCGGCCGTGCTGTAATAGCGGTGACCCTCGATGAGGGCGCGACGTTGCCCGCAGAGCTGGTGGGCGCAGATCCCCTTTTCGATATCGCATTGATCCGGATTCCCACTCCGAAAAAGGTCACTCTGCCTTCCGGCGAGCTCGGCGATTCGGATCGCGTGCAGGTCGGTGACGAAGTGTATGCCATCGGAGACCCGCTCGGGCTGAACCAGACACTCACGCGTGGGATCGTCTCGGCGGTCAACCGCCTACTCCCCAGTGCCGCCTGGTCGCTGACGGAGCCCTTGATACAGACGGACGCTGCGATCAATCCCGGCAACTCGGGCGGCCCGCTGATCGATCGTTGCGGCAACATCATCGGAATTACCACCGCGATCATTCCGGATGCCCAAAGCATCGGCTTTGCAATCCCGGCGAACCTTATCAAGGGAGCAATGCCAAAGCTCATGGCCGAGGGTCGGCTAATCCGTCCTTGGGTAGGGGTCCAGGGACAGTTTGTCCCACCAGTTTTGAAAGATCTTCTCCGGATCCCGCTGACCGACGGGTTTCTTGTCGAAGCCGTGGAACCCGGGAGCCCGGCCGAAAAGGCAGGACTGCACGACGGCGAATTCGAACTGACGATCGCCGGCGAGCCTATCCTGCTGGGGGGCGACATCATCACCGAGTTGAACGGAACCAAGTTGGATGACGTGGACAAGGTGCAGCAGTCCCTTGCGTCGCTGAAAATCGGCACGAAAGTCCAGTTGACAGTGTTCCGTGAAAACCGGCAGGTCCATGTCGACTTGGCCATCGTCGAGCGCCAGAATATGCTGTGGGAATTTCAAAGCCGAAGGACGGGCTTTCCTGATGCAGGAATTCCGCAAAATGGAAAATCGTCGCAGCCAGGATATGGCACGGCGAGTCGGAAGCGAGTGGTGTTCTGAACGGCATCAGTCACGAAGCCCTTCGATCATATAGCGATCGGTGGGATCAGTATATCGGTGCGCCGACCTGAACCTATTCCCGATCCTGCCTAGGCCAACCGAGATGCCTCTCCATATGCACAGTAGTGAATGGATTGATTGAAAAGTAAAGAGGGCCTCCGAATGATCAAATCCCAAAGGTCCGGTTTGAGGAGAAGAGAGAAAGTTGTTAGAGAAGAATCATCGGCCTTAATAACTCCTGGCTTACTTTCTCGTCTGATTTGCCCAAATATTAAACTGTTCCGATTTTGAAGCCCACAATTGACTTCAGGCACTTCGGTAGCAGGAGCCTCCCAAACAAAAAGAGGACCCTTGAGAGATCAAACCCAAGGGTGTCCCTCGCCAAAATTTGATCCGGTTGAAAACCATTGATTATTTAACCTGTTCCCTCCACACTCCTGCTCATGATTGAGACACTTCGATGGCTAGGAATTTTGACGATTACAGCCTTCCGAGATCAACGGGACCTGGCTCTAGAGAACTTGGCTTTGCGACAACAATTGGGAGTGCTTAAAAGGAAGGGAGTCCCGAGACTCCAGCGGAAAGACCGAATGTTTTGGGTCGTGCTCTCTCGAATCTGGCCCCTTTGGCGAAAGGCCCTGCATCTGATTAAGGCGGACACAGTCGTCGGCTGGCAGCGGAAGGGCTTCAGAATTTATTGGGCCAGAATTTCGCAACAGAAAAGTGCTGGTCGATGCCCAGTCAGCTCAGAGGTTCGAGCTCTCATCAAGAGAATGGCGACAGCGAATCCGTACTGGGGAGCGCCGAGAATACAGGGGGAGCAGCTGATACTCAGTCCTGAGATTTCCGAGCGCAGCGTGTCTCTTCTGCGGCCCAGGGACAGGGTATCCCCACTGTCATCCTGGGCCCTTGCAGCATTGATGAAGCGCAC
>JBGPHY010000307.1:0-6851 GCA_041484625.1 Terriglobia bacterium
CTGCACGTCGATGCCCTTCTCCTGCTCTCGCTCGCGCGGCCAGTCACGCGGGTAGCGGAGCATGCGCGTGACGATCCTCGTAGGGGGAATTGTTCCCCAGCGTCGGCACTGGCGGTCGTTCGCCGCGTAACCTCGCGGATCCTTCGCCGAGTCTGGCTGCCCCCTGTAGACGCGGACCTCGCTCAGCTCGCGGTCGAAGCGCGGACGGCTCTTGTCAATGAGCAGCTCGCCAAGCCGCTCAGGGTCGACCTGACGCTCCACCCCTTTGAGGACCACCTGGATTGCCCCTTCGATGTCAGCGCTGCTCTGCAGAGCATTGCTCAGGTCCAGGTAATGATCCCCGTTGAGCGGCTCTGCCTCCATGGCCAGTCTGAAGTGCCGAGCGGCTTCGTCCAGGCGGCGCATTCTTCCGTAAATCCAACCTTGGAGATTCAACATCTCGCCACTGGGCTTGGCTCTGGCTCCGTATTCCTCTGTCACGCGCAGCGCACCCTCCAAACGCCCCGAACGATACTCGGCTAGAGCCAGATTGAAGACGACTTCGTATGAATCAGGTTGCCTTTTCCTGAGTTCCTGAAAC
The DNA here is from genome assembly GCA_041484625.1 of Terriglobia bacterium. GTDB lineage: Bacteria > Acidobacteriota > Terriglobia > Versatilivoradales > Versatilivoraceae > JBGPHY01. The sequence continues at coordinate 581 of JBGPHY010000307.1, forward strand.
ACTTCAGCCGCTTCGAGGTTGGCGGCGAATTGGGCCAATAGGACTCCGAGCTGAAAAAGCTCGGAGTCCTGCATTCGGGGTTGTATCCACAGACTTCGCGCATGTTCCAAAGCGCTTGCCCGATCCCCCAGAATGAACTCCACTCTAATGAGAGGCATTAAGATACGGAAATTGCCTGAAGATCGCTTATTCGCTTCCTGCAGGTGGCTCCGCGCATCTTCAAAATACTTATTCTCAACCGCAATCAAGCCAAGGAAGAGAGCAGGGACGAAGTCTTTGGGATCGATCTTTGCCAACCCCTCGAATTCTCCGGATGCAAACCGCAGGTCGCCTTGAGTAAACGAATTCACGGCGCGATTCTTCCTGGCGGGATAGAAGTCAGGAGCTATGGAAAGGGCTCGCCCATAAGCAGCGTCAGCCTCCTTGAGGCGCCCGAGCTGGGTCAGGACAACGCCGAGCATGTTGTGGATTTTGGGATTGTCAGGAGACAAGCGAGCCGCTTCCTCCAGCACTTGCAGAGCGTCTCTCGGGTGCCCGGTGCGCGCAAGTTCCATTCCCCGTGAATACATCGTCTCGGAAGACTCTCCCGGCGGAGAGAGGAGAACTGCTCCAATTATGAGGATAGTCATTAACACGGCATTGAACTTACAGCCCAAAAGGAGAGAAACGGCCTCTCACATGGAACTGCACTTTCACCAATGAGGGTCACTCCGCTTCGTGACTGAGGCTGGCGATCCGCAAGTCGTCGAAGGAGGACTCCCTGACGAGCTTCCAGCCCGGCAGAACCCTCTGAAGATCCGTTTCTCGAGGAGTGACCAGGAGGATCTCCTCGCCCTGAAAAGCTCTCAGATCATCGGATGAATAGATTAACCGGATTGGTCTGTTCAGGTAAAAAAGGAGTCCATACTCGATTCGTCGGGACAATCCCAGAACAAAAACCTGGCGGCCCTGATACCCTTGCCGGTTGATGTGGGCTCCGATTTGCCGGCAGGACTCCAATCGATCAATCTGCGGCAACAGGAGGGTCACAATCATCAGAACTGTTGCGACAGTTCCTACCGTTAGACTTACAAGCACCTTTCCAAACTCGCTCTTCCTGGCAAATAGAAGGCCAAGAATCCCTGTTCCAATCAGAAGAGCCATCAAATGCGGAACGACCGGTCGGATCTCAATCCGGAGCATGGCCGCCCCAAATGGCAGGGCAATTCCCAAGAGGATCAGACAGAATAGCTGACTCCACACCAGTCTCGAAAACCACCGGTCTTCCGGTGCATCGAAACAGCCAGTTCGTCGATTCTCCCATTCCTTGGCAATGATCAATGCTATTGCCGGCGCAATCGGGAGGATGTACCCCGGCAATTTAGCCCGGGAAAATGTGAAGAAGACCAAGGGAACAGCGGCCCAGAGCCCAAAGAATGTCCCTTTCCATCGCTCCTGGCCCACTTTCCTGGACCCGCCTCGCAGCAAACGTAGCAAGGGGAGGACGAGTTGGAATGTCCAGGGGAAGAACCCGGCGACGACGACGCCCAGGTAGAACCAAAAGGGCTGAGCGTGTTTATACCGGTCCGTTGTGAACCGTTCCAGGTTGTGCTGGATAACGAAGTCCTGAATGAAACTGAAGCCGTTCGCCTGGTAACAGAGCAGGTACCAGGGCAGACAGACCGCCAGGAAGAGTACTATTCCCCATATCGAGAGAAGCCTCCGCAGTAATCCAAACTGACGATTCAGGAGAATAAAGAGGCCCAGACTTCCTCCGGTCAAGGCCAGCCCCACGGGGCCTTTTGCCAGAAGGGAGAGTCCGAGGAAAAAATAGAATCCATAAACTCCGAATCGGGGAATGAGGCCTAACTCGATAGAAGGCTGGGGGCCTGCGGTCGAGTCAGAAAAGAGGATGTGGTATAGACTTGTCCAGGCTCCCGTCAGGGACAGCGTCAATAGCATGTCCATGGAAGCAGCGCGGCCCAGCGAAAAGTAAAGGGGCGAGGTGGCCAGGATGAGTGCAGCCGTCCAACCACCGCGGTGCCCTATCCAGGCTCTCCCCAGACAGTAGGTCAGCCCGACTCCCAGAGCAGCGCACAGGGCCGAAGCCATACGCGCGCTGGACTCATCCACGCCGCGGAGACGGTAGGCTAAGGCTGTCATCCAATAATAAAGCACTGGCTTCTCAAACCACGGTTTACCCGCCAGTCTTGGAGTAATGTAATCCCCAGAAGTAACCATCTCCCTGGCCACCTGGGCGTAACGAGGTTCATCCGGGCCCACCAGTCCAATGGCGTCGAGATGATAAAAGAACTGGAGATAAGCCAGAAGAATGAGGAGGGCCAGAGGAAGAATCTTGCGGCTATTGGGTCCCACAGCAGGTCCCATTTGATGGGACCATCCGCCTGGACGGCCCCCGGGTTGGGTCAGTAGTAGTCCGAACAGGACATGTAGTACTTGCACCGTGGGCAGACCAGCTTACAATGGTTTTGAGCCAGTTCCAGGCCGCATTGCGGACAGTATTCCGAAACGTCTTTCTTGGGAATGCGGGGTTGCAGTGAGACCTCGGAATCGGAATCGCTTGGCACGTCCATCTGTCTTCAGGCCGGAGTCAAGACAGGGAAATGACGCGCAGGTCCGACTGCCGGCCTGCGCGGATTCTCCTGCGTTGAACTGCCCAATCATTGCACGTGGGCACTCAGCATTCGTTCGAATTCCTTTTTCGGAACCGCCCCGACAATCCGATCCACAATCTGCCCCTTCTCGAAGAGCAGAACCGTCGGGATACTCATGATTCCATAACGCGAGGCAACGGCAGGGTTCTCATCCGTATTCAATTTGCCCACTTTCACCTTTTCCGCGTAACTGCCTGCCAATTCCTCGATGATCGGGCCTACCATTCGGCAAGGGTTACACCAGGGAGCCCAGAAATCTACCAGAACAGGCTTGTCGGCCTGCAACGCCTCTGTCTCGAAGTTCTGGTCGGTGAATTCAACTAGGTTTCCGCTCATTGTCTCTTCCTTTCTTTTTGCCAGAGGAATCCAGGCTCTGTTTCTGATTGCCACTTATGCAACCAGCGGACCCTACTCCTGCGGTTAATTTTGACCGCCGCGAACGAATTGTCAAGCCTTTTGGATTCAGGCAGCCCGTGCTGACCGAGAAAAGCATGGAAAAGGTGGGCACCGCCAGACCCAACTCACCCGGCAACAATCAAGCCTCTCTATGATATGCTGTCTCCGCTGCTGAGCCTCAGAGTTGCTTGCCGGGATGGTGGAACCTATGATCCTTCGACAGTTGCCGGCCCTCACCGTTCAGTTGCGGATGATCATTGAGGGGGATGAACGAGGGGGAGAAAACCTGGACTTCCTTGACTTCTTGACCGGAGCCCCAGTCAGGGATCGGGATCTCCCTCTCTATTCTCTGCTTCTGCTGCTCCGTCACACTTACGGGGATTGCAGAGACACCTTGAGAGCGCAGCTTGGCCGTATTGAGAAGCTCTGCACCCAATTCAACAACCTCTATGGGGATGGCCCCGTCGGGGTTCTGCGGGTGCCTGCGCGTATCAACATCATTGGGGAACACGTGGACTATGTTTCCTATCTGCCGACAAGTTCTTTGACTTTCGGGAGTCGTGAACACGACATGCTGATGGTGTTCCGACCCCTCGATTCAACGGAAATCAATGGCGCTTCATCTCTGGAAAGTTGCCCTCCTTTTTGTTTCGATCTTTTGGAGGGCCCGCAGGCCCATGGCGGGGACTTTGATGAGGAAGACTGGATCTCGTTTCTCTTTACCAGGCCGGCGCCTGAACCGCACTGGGCCAATTATGTCAAAGGAAGTGTCTTTTTCGCGCGAATGAAATTTGGCCAAAGTGTGCAGCGAGGTTTCTCGTTTGCAGTAGACTCCACCATCCCGCCCGGCGGTGGAGCTTCCTCCTCCTCCGCTCTGACAGTCCTGGCTGGAGCAGCCATCCGCCAAGTCAATCATATCGGGTTTACCCTTGAAGACCTGGCTCGGGACTCTTCCCGGGCGGAATGGTATTTGGGTACCCGGGGCGGCGCCATGGACCACAACACTATCTGCCTGGCCAGACGCTGGAATTCGGTCCATCTGTCCTATGCGGATTCCCGCGCTGAACGAATCCCCTTGCCTGCCGACACCTTCCGCTGGGTCACGTTTTATTCCCACCCCGCTGACAAGGGCAGAGAGATCATGCTGGAGTATAACGAACGCGCAGCCGTGTCTCGATTGATCATCCCGGCATTATTGGAAGACCTGCTTCAAGCTGATCCGGACTTGTGCTCGGCCTGGCCTGAACTGCTGAGGTCTTTGCAGGAAGGAGATGCAGGCGCGGCCAGCCGGATCCGAGAGGTGCTGGAGTTGCTCCCGGAAAGCCTTGCACTGGCCCAACTGGAGGAGAGTCATCCGCGGACCTATGCTGCATGTAAAGAGGCCTTTCCCGCGCTGGTGGCTCACCGCGGTCAGATTCCTCTTAAGGTCCGCGATCTGGCCCTGCATCATCTGGGAGAAATTCTAAGAGTCATTACTGTGGTCCATCTCCTCCGGGAAATGGGCGATGCCTCGAAGGCCGGTGTATCGGAGACCGTTTTGCGATGCATGCATGACGTGGGGCGGCTTTTGAACGAGTCTCATCAGAGCCTCCGAGACTTGTATCGGATCTCTACTCCCACGGTGGAGGAACTCCTTCGAATTGTCAGTTCCGATCCTGAAGTCTATGGAGTCCGGTTAATGGGCGGCGGTTTTGGAGGAAACCTCTTGGCCCTCGTCCCGAATGAGGCGGTAGTACGGCTGCTGGAAAGTGTTCAGTCTCAGTTCTATAGACCTCAGGGGCGAAATGGAGTGAAAGAAAGCCTGGTCATGGTCTCGACCCCGGGTGATGGTCTCTCCAGCCTTGATCCGGAAGGCGGATACCGCAGGGTATTGGAATCCTTCAATGCTCGATGGACCGAGGCAGACCGGTTCCGGGCGACTGCTTGTCGAGTGTTGGATCAGGTGGGCCCCTTGGAACGGAGTATTTCCGTCTGGCCGGTGATCGTTGCCGCAGGCAAAGGAGAAAGAGCCCGGAGAAGCGGACTCCAGGTCCCCAAACCGCTGGCCCCCATCGGCGGAATCCCGGCCATCCGTCTGGTATTGAGAGTCATTCGGCAGAACTGCCCAGACGGTCCCCCACCGATTGTGATTGTTTCGCCGGCAACCGACCGGCCTGTGCGTGAAGCTTTGTCCGGAGAGTCGGTCCATTTCGTCGTTCAACCCGAGTCAAGGGGGACGGGGGATGCTGTTTTTTGGGCTTCTCAACACATGCGTGGCTTCGATGGGTTGGTCCTGGTCGTTTGGAGCACTCAGCCGTTGATTCAAGCGGATACCATTCGCCGCACTCTGAGTATGGCCGCATTATTTCCTGAATATGAAATGTTCCTCCCCACGGTCCTGGTTGACCGACCTTATGCACCCTTGAGGCGCGACGCCGCGGGATCGGTACAAGCTTCGATGGAAACCCACCTGGAGAGAGCCTCTCCCCTTCCGCGAGGTGAGACAAACATCGGTCTCTTTCTGATAAAATCCGAGACAATGGGGGCCAAGCTTGAGGAGTTTAGACAGCGCTACTGGAATACTCAGGAGAACCGGTACGAGCGACCAGGGGGTGAGTTGGGGTTTCCCAATGAAATGATCACGGCTTTGGCTGCACATTCGGCGGGGGTGATGGCGGCCCCCATTGCCGACTGGCGGGAGACCCAAGGGATCAAGACCGTCGAAGATCTGGCCCGGTGTGAAGAATACCTGGCCGAGTTGAGGAGGTAATCTCTTCTTTGAAGATGGCTGCGGTTTGGAGTTCCGGCTTTAGCCGGCACCGCCTGAAGGCGGAACTCCGAATCTCATCTTCATCGGCTGCGTGGCGCCAGAATGGCGCATGGTCAACTCTCATGAAACACTTGAAAATCGGAATCACCGGAGTCCGCGGCATTATCGGGGACACCTTCACGCCTGAAATGGTAGTCGCTTTTTCCCAGGCATTTGGGACTTACATGGATTCAGGCCGCATTCTCGTTTGCCGAGACACGCGTCCTTCAGGGCCCATGGTTCGAGCTGCCGTTTGTGCGGGTTTACTGGCGACCGGCTGTGAAGTCATTGATCTGGGGATTTGCCCGACTCCAAGCCTTCAGCTGGCTGTCCCGTGGCTACAGGCCCAGGGTGGGATTTCGATCACCGCAGGTCATAATCCGATGCACTGGAACGCACTCAAGTTCGTCCAGGGCGAGGGTCTTTACCTGAC
>JBGPHY010000308.1:0-6836 GCA_041484625.1 Terriglobia bacterium
AACTGGTCGCCGCTCGGAGATCGGCTCCCACTCTCACCCCTCAGGGCCTGCATTTTCATCGGCCGTGGTGAACTTGAAAGGTCATTGGGCACTCCTCTGAAAATCGTCCTCGTCGTCGTGCTCGTCCTCGACAAAGAACCGTCCGGGTACGACGACGAGAACGAGGACGAGTATGACCCAATGGATCTTGCACTAAAGATCCCTTCGAGCGTCACGCCCCCATTTTCATGTTACGTGGTGCCCTGGAAGGGGCATGAAAGGCTCTCATGAAAAAGCCTCCCCCAATGGCTGCAAACGGAATTGCATTATAACTTGAGGGCCCGTGCTTTCAAGCAGCTGTGAATTCAAGGAAGGGTCTTGAGACCTTTCCGGGCTGCGGCTCGACTATAGAGAGGCTCCTCTTGCCGAAACTCTCTTGATTGAAATTCAGATCCTCCTGAATTGTTGAGAACGCGGATCAATCTGTGCGCCAGTCTAATATGATTTGGCATTCTGTCAGGGATTGCACCCCGCATAAGAGCCTCACCAGCTGCCCGGCAACCGGCTTTTCCCGGGCGCGGGATACTTCTTGCTGGCATCGTCGATGGCCAATATCCAGTCATTGCCCCGTCCCGGTTCCCCGGGGGGACTGAACAGCCGGGTGCCTTGATTAGGATAGTCGCCTATTCTGGTGGATTCTCCTGATCGGGGGTCGTACCACCAGGCCACAAGTGATTTGCCGGAAATCTTCCCCAACTGAAGGGAAACCGGTTTTCCCCCCGGGGTGTAAACGAGCAGGTAGTCTTCTCCGCGACAAGCCTGGAGATGATCAGCTCCTGCCCCTGGGTCTGCGGCGATGACCGTCTGATCCGGGATGCGGCTGAAGAAGGGCCGGGATTCGATCAAGTCGCGGACATGCAGCATATCCCAGGCCCCAGGGAGATCAAGCACATCGTACCAGTTGCGGCGGGCGTGTGAGACGGGGGTCCGTCCAAGCGCCATCATTTGCCAGATGTCGTGGCAGCCGTAAGTATGACCGAGGGCACCGGCAAATAAAGCCCAGTACGCGGCCTGTCGAACGTCAAAGTCGTCAAACCAGCCGTTCTTGGGGTCCCAGTTGATGGGATGATCCTCGTATCGAGGTTCCCCATCCATGCAAGGTTTGGTCGGAACTTTTCTGTAGTCCTCGGAAATCATTTTGTAGTTCTCAATGTCCCTCCGGCCATGTCCGGATTGGAGCATATTAAAGTCGAGCCACGAGTTCCCATGGAACCACTCGGATGAAGAGTGGTCTCCCATCGGGTGATAGGTCTTCAGGTGTCGATGACCATCCCCCTCCTCCAAACCTCGGGCCATTTCGCTCCAGACCTCTTCGACTCCATCTGCCTTTCGGTCGCCGCCGAGGATCCAGATGATGTTGGGCTTGTCCTGATAACGCTTGCCCAGGAAACGGCCGTAAGCCCAGGCATTCGATGGATTGAAAACTACCGGCCCAAGGCCCCATTCCTTGGTAACTTTGTCTCCCCAGGTCGGCAGCATCCCGATGTAAATGCCCATCTCCAGTACTTTGTCTACGATATAGTCGACGTGCTGGAAATATAACTCGTTGGGCTGGGTGGGATCGTTCCCCACCAGGGGACGCTGGCCGTATGCGTTGGGAGTGTTCAGCCCATCATACTCCGCCAGGACCACGGCCTGGATTACAGTGAAGCCCTTCTGTCGGCGGTTCTCCAGGTAACGTGCAGCTTCTTCCCGCTTGGGCCGATGAAAGAGTTCCCAGGCGGTGTCTCCCAGGTAAAAGAACGGGGTCCCGTCTGCATGCTGGAGAAACCGGCGGTCGCTCGAAACCCGCAGGTCTCCCCTTTTGAAATCGATCGAGGGGCCGGTTCTCGGTGACTCTGCAATGGCTGGCTGCTTGAACCATCCTGAGCCCAAGACCAACCAGGAAAGGACACTCAGCCAACTCAGATGAAATGAGAAACTTGCGAATTTCTGCATCATTGCCTATCCTCCACAAAAAAGGCGGTTATCACAGTGTTAAGGTATCGGTCCTAGCTGGTGCATTTCTGTAACGATCCTCGAAAAGTTTGTTGGAAAAGAATCATCCGATTTCTTTTTGGTTCTGGGCAAGCAATTGAGGAGTAGAGCAACGATCATGGTGGAGGGCTAGTGAAGGTTGTCTGGAAAGATGCTTACTCTATCATTGAGCCGCAAATCACAGCGGAAGGAGTTCACGTCTGGCCCTTCGACCATACCTTCCCGGTAGATGTCCGCTATCTGGTTTTCGAACGGCGGCATGAAATCCGGCTCAATCGTCACGACTACTTCGAGTTGCTCTATTTCCACTCCGGAGAGGCGATTTACCAAGTCCAGAGCAGGACCCTCAGGGTTAGGGAGGGTGATCTTTTTGTCATGGGCAGCACCTCCCTGCATCGAATGATTGACTATCCGCGGGGTCGGGTTCGAGCGGGGGTGCTCTATTTTCTTCCGGAGCTGATCCGATCCAGTGATGGAGCCGAAGAGGAAGTGGAATACCTGATGCCCTTCCTGGTCCAGGACTCATCTTTCCCTCATGTGATTCCCGCCCACACCCGAATCCCGCTACAGGTTTTCGACCTCATGAAACGAACCCATGCGGAGCTGCCGGCGGCCTCGACCCGGGCACGACTCTCCGTAAAAACCTATTTGAAGATGATCCTGGTATTGCTGGTCAACTACTATGCCAGCTTCCGCGGTACAGAGGGGACTTTCCACCGGAAGAATCATGACCTGGAGCGCTTGAGACCTCTCTTTGAGTTCATTGACCACCATTACGCTGAGCCTCTCTCAGTTGAGCAAGCCGCCTCCCTCATCGGCATGAGTAAGTCGCACTTCATGCGCTTTTTCAAGCAAGTCACCGGTCAGTCGTTTGTCACTCACCTCAATCGGTTTCGTATTGCCAAGGCTCAGTCTCTGCTCACCTCAGAGGCCAAGTCTATCGCTGAAATCAGCCAGGAGGTGGGCTTTTACGATCAGAGTTATTTCGGGATGATCTTTCACAAGCTGGTTGGGATGACGCCACGTGAGTTCAAGCAACAGGTCACGCGGTGAGTTTTCCTCCCTCGCTCATTTTGCTCAAGGTCGCCCCATTCCACATGGAGGAATCTTCCGCTTGGCAGTGTAAATGGTACAATTTTCATAAAGATTTCTACAATCCTCATAGATCTCCCGGTGCAAAGCCACTAGTATTTCTGCGAGTAGAGAAGCTAAACATGGATTTACAGGTGAAAGCCCATGGCGGTTATTGCTATTGATTTGGGAACTACTTCCTGCAAAGCTGCTGTCTTTGATGGCAGTCTGATGCTCGGCTCGGCCTATCGCCATTACTCCTATACCTCGCCGGAAGAGGGTTGGGCAGAGCAGGACGCCGAAGCGGTTTGGAAATTGGTCAATGCGGTTGTCAAGGAGACATTGACGTCTCTTCCGGCTCTGCCTTCCATCCAGGCCATCTGTGTTTCTGTGCAGGGCGACGCTATCATTCCCATTGATGTTTCCGGCAGGGCTCTGCATCCGGCAATTTTGGGGATGGACATCCGCAGCCACCAGGAAGCTGCCGACTTGCAGGAAAATTTCGGACGGGGGCAGTTGTATTCCTCCACCGGCATGCCCTGCGAGCCGCTCAATGCCATCTCTAAGATCTTCTGGCTAAAGCGGCATTGCCCTGAGTTGAAAACGCGGTTATGGAAGTATGTCCACTATGAGGAGTTCCTGCTCATGAAGCTGGCCGGAGTCCCTGCCCTGGACTTCAGCATGGCTTCCCGGACCATGGCTTTTGATCCGGTCCGCAAGGATTGGGTGGGGCCTATCCTGGATTTCGTTGGGATCACGCCTTCACAACTGGGAAATATCTCTCCCTCTGGGGCCCCGATCGGAATCGTTCGGCGGTCAGTGGCCAGCGACTGGGGTATCGATCCCAAGGCCCTCGTGGTGGCTGGCGGTCACGACCAGTGTATGGCGGCCATCGGTGCAGGCGTCATTGACGCCGATCTGGCCTGTTACTCCATGGGAACGGCCGAAGTCATCAGCACCTGCTTCAGCTCTCCGCACACGACCTCAGCCATGCTGGAGTCTAACTATCCCTGTTACTGTCATGCGGTCAAAGACCAGTATTTTACCATTACCTTGAACCAGTCTGGCGGATTGTCGCTGGAATGGTTCCAGAATGCCGTAATGGAATTGGCATATCTTTCGGATAATGCCCGGAACCAAGCCTACGCCGAGCTCATCTCAGGGCTGACGCTGGAGCCTTCTCCGATTCTTTTCCTTCCCCACATTGTAGGAAGCGGGACGCCTACCTGCGACCACCTGTCCCGGGGAGCATTTCTGGGACTGTCCTTGAAATCCTCCCGAAAGGAGATGTTCCAGGCAATAGTGGACGCCTTGGCATTTGAGGCCAGGCTCAATCTAGATCGGCTGGAAACCCTGGAAATCGATGTCCGTGAACTAAGAGGAGTGGGGGGAGGGAGCCAAACACGGGCAATCCTTGAGCTCAAAGCTACGGTACTGAACCGGCCCATCTGTACTCTGAAAAATCCCAAGGCCGCACTGTTGGGTGCTGCCTTGTTGTCTCAGGTTGCCACCGGGCAGTTCCCCGACCTTCCCGCAGCTTGCCGGGAAGGTGTCCAGATTGATCAAACAATTGAACCCGTGCCCGAGGCTGCGGAACGTTACGCAGCAGCGTTCGAGCGCTACCGCCAGTTGTACGGGACACTCAGGAGTTTCTACCATAACTGGAGGGCTGAGTGCGCATCTACGGTGACCGTCTAGAACGCATGCGATCGACACTGCGCAAGGAGGCGCAGATTCTCGAACAGCTGGCTTCCGTCCTCGACGACAAGGTCTCTGTGGCGGTAGACTTCCTGCTTGGCACAAAGGGCCATGTGCTAGTTGCCGGTTCCGGGACATCCAAGCCAGTGGCGCTGCGCTTTGCGCACTTGCTCTCGTGTTGTGGTCTGCCTGCCCTGTTCATTCATCCGGCCGACAGCCTTCACGGCGGCTCCGGAGCCGTCAAGCCTGAGGACACTCTGGTATTGATATCCAAGGGCGGGCAGACTGCCGAGATTAACCGCTTTGCTGGAATCGCTCGGCAGCGCGGAGCCCGGCTGGTGGCGGTTACGGAGGCACCCGAATCCGAGCTTGGCCAGATGGCAGATGCCATCATCCGGGTCCAGGTGCCGCCCGAAAGCGACCCGTTCGGAATGGTTGCCACCTGCAGCTCGCTGGCCAATGCCGCCGTGCTGGATGCTGTCTGCGAAACCGTGCTGGCTGAAACGGGCTACAGTTTGAAGTCATTTGCCGAGACTCATCCGGGGGGCGCGGTTGGAAAGAAGATAGATGAAAAAAAGGTAGGGAATCGGGACTAGGGCCGGGGGATGGGAATCTCCATGAAGGCAATTGTCTTTGAAGGCAAGGAAAAATTGCGCGTCGCTGAGCTGCCTCGCCCGCAGTGCGGACAGGGGGAGGTTCTCCTTCGGGTCGCTGCCTGCGGAATCTGTGGCGGCGACGCTCGCAGCTATTTCTCAGGAGATCAGTTTACCGGAAAAAGCAGGATTCCTGGGCATGAAGTGGTGGGCTTCGTTGCAGAAACAGGAGGAGGGGTCAATGACTGGAAACCAGGCGATCGAGTGGCTCTAGCTGCCGACCTTCATTGCGGGCAGTGCTTTTATTGCAGGAGATCCCTATTTAACATGTGTGACCAGCTCAAAATCCTGGGGAAACACCTTGATGGCGGGCTGGCAGATTTCATGCTCCTCACCTCGGAGATCCTCAATCATGGGGTTATCAACACTGTTCCTGAACGGCTTTCAACCCTGGCTGCGGCGATATCCGAACCACTTTGCTCCGTCCTGGCCAGTCATGATGAACTCCAGATCGAAAAGGGAGAGACGGTGTTGGTACTGGGATGCGGGCCGATGGGGATCCTTCATCTCGAACTCCTGTGCGCTCGAGGAGCCCGGGTCCTTTTGGCCGATACCGTCCCTTCTCGTGCGCAGGTAGTGCGGCGGGATTTTGGGGTCGAGCTGTGCATTGACTCCACCCAGCAGAACCTGGAGACCTGGGTCCGGGATTTGACGCAGGGTGCAGGCGCTGACGTGGTGATTGCGGCGGCTCCGACAGCTACGGCAGTCGTTCAGGCTCTTCAACTGGTACGAAAACGGGGAAGGGTCGGAGTATTCGGGGGGCTACCGGCTGCACAGGCCGAAGTCCCGATCGACGTGAACCAGATTCATTACAGGGAATTACGCCTTGTGGGAAACTTCTCCTACCATCCCCGTTACCATCAGAAAGCGCTGGAGACGCTCGCCGCCGGGCTTGTCCGGACCGGCAAAATCATCACCGCTTATCGACTGGAAGAGACCAAGAAGGCTTTGCACGACATCAAGAACGGGAATGTCCTGAAGGCTGTGGTCATCCCTGGCGACGGAGACAAGTTGTGATTGGCTTGCATAGGGATTTGGAGAAACGGGCTCAAAGTGGAAAGCCGATTCGGTTCGCCATCATTGGAGCGGGCCAGATGGGGATCGACATTGTCAGCCAGACCCAAATGATGCAGGGAATCGAAGTGCGGGCTGTGGCCGACCTGGACTTAGCGCGAGCTCGTCAGGCATATTTGGTGGCCGGAGTCCCAGAGGAACGGTTGGTTCAAGCCACCAACGCGGCTCAAGCGAATGATGCGGTCCGGGCGGGGAAATATATCATCACGGACCGTCCCGAACTGATTGTGCAGATCGAGGCTGCCGAGTCAGTAGTGGATGCCACGGGGAATCCTGAAGCCGGGGCCCAGATTGCCTTGTGGTGTTTCGAGCAGAAGAAACACC
>JBGPHY010000309.1:0-6786 GCA_041484625.1 Terriglobia bacterium
GGCGTTCAGCGTGTTCTCTCCCTGGAAAGCAGACTCGATAAAGATGTTGCTCATTTATGCGCTTTTCATATCGCATTTCGGAACGAAAGAGCTTCGGCCTATCTTTTTCTCCAAGAAGGCTCTAGTAGCATTTCTCGCCATCGCGATCGTTTTCTCAATCAAGGCTCAGTATCGCTATGGGGGAGAAGCGAGTACGGACGCGGCATCCATGCTCGTGGGATTTTTAGGGACAATATCGTCACGTATTATGGGGGGGACGTTTCAAACATTTTGCTACGTCGTTGGATCTGTCGATGGTGGCGCTCCTCTCCTTAATGGAGCGTACAACGCGCAATCTTTTTATATATGGGTACCGAAGGCGCTCTGGCCCAACAAGCCACGGTTTGCTGGAGAGAGAGTCTACGATTACTTGGACATGGTGCCAGACCAGGATGAACCTTACGGATCGTCGTTCGCTCTATCGGTTTTTGGCACGTTCTACCTGGATTATGGGCTGTGGGGTAGTTTGCTCTGTTCGTTCGGACTCGGCGCTTTCATAACTTGGGGAGAACACCTCCTAACAAAGATTCGCAAAGAGCGCGGCGGGGTAAGGTTGATTATCTACCTGTCACTTTCGACGTTCTGGCTTCACGCTGTTTATTCTCTGAGCGAAGGTGGGCTCCCGCCTGCCATCTCTGAAATTTTAGGCGGAACGTTGGCTCTTATTGTCGTTGTCGCTTTTATGAATGTGGTAGCGCCACACTCGCAGAAGCTCGAAAGCCATGCTGTCTAGTGATTCGCACAATGAGGAAAGCCTGCTTCTTCGCACGCGTAAATACACCGTCGGTCCTCGACCGCTTCGAGTTTTACGCCCAAGATATTCAGATTTTGCGAGATCTTGGATTCAACGTCCGGGTTGCAACCCGGCCTGTTGAACTTCGGCCAGCCGATCTCTACTTCGTATGGTGGTGGACGTGGGCATTCTTTCCGGTCTCGATGGCAAGACTCCTACGTCGCCCGATCGTGATCACTGGGACGTTTGACGTTGGAAATTTCAACACAAAGCCTGCTTGGCAGCAGAGACTCGTCCTCCACGCACTAAAAAATGCGGACGCAAATGTCTTTGTGTCACAGATGGAATACAAACAAGTTCCGGAACAGTTCCCTGTTCGCTGTCCCTGTTACTCACCACATATCGTGGACACGAGAAAGTACACGCCGAACGGGGACCGTTCTCAGGATGTTGTTCTTTCCGTCGGATGGCTTGAGGGCGAGAATGCGGTTCGGAAGGGCATGCCAGAGTTGATCCAGGCCGCGCCCATCATTCACCGCAAGCATCCTGAAGTGCGCTTCATCATTGCCGGGGAGAAAGGGTCTGGCTACCCGGCGTTGCGGCGTATGGTCCGGGACGTGGAAGCAGACAATTACATCGAATTCCCGGGAGCAATCTCTACAGCTAAGAAAATTGAACTCATGCAGACCTGCAAAGTTTATTTACAGCCAAGCCGTTTTGAAGGATTCGGTTTGGCGATCTTGGAGGCCATGAGCTGTGGGGCTCCGGTAGTGACGAGCCCAGTAGGCGCCATTCCAGAAGTTGTAGGAGATACCGCCATTCAAGTAGATGGCCGGTCACCAGAGGCTATAGCGGCAGGCGTTAATCGTTTCCTGGATGACCCCGCGTTACGAAGGCAATTTGGCGAACATGCCAGGAAACGCGCTGAGACTGTTTTCCCCTACGCACGTCGTGAGCAAGACTTGAAAAGAGTCATCGCCGACCTCTTCCCAAGTTCTTTGGAAGACAAGAGTCGAGAATTCGCTTGTGGTGGCGATAGACGGACGACTTCAGAGGAGAACCGGTGATTCCCGCTAATTACAAAGAGGTTGCCATACGATCCGTCAAGAAAGCCGTCCTGCTCACACCTCTCTCTGACATAATCATACTCCATCGGCTGAAGAAGGAGTTTCAAGAGTGGGAGAGAAATGGCAAACCAGACGTGCTGCCTAATCTCATGAAGCAGGGGATAGTCGAAGAGTACGCCCGTAGATTCCGCCTCACGACCTTGATCGAAACGGGGACAAACATGGGCGCCATGGTCTCCGCGATGAAAGCCACCTTCAAGAGAATTGTCTCTATCGAACTGGAAGAATCCCTCTATGCACGCGCCAAACGGAAGTTCAGGAGATTTAGCCATATCACTATCATCCAGGGTGACAGTTCTGAAGTGCTCGGTGACCTGCTGCCCACATTAGTTGAGCCTTGTTTATTCTGGCTCGACGCTCACTATTCTGGTGGCTTAACGGCTAAGGGGCCCCAAGAAACTCCGATCGTCAAAGAACTGCTTCAGGTCTTGGCGCACCCGGTCGCTGGTCACATCATCTTGATTGACGACATTCGTTGCTTCACGGGGCAAAATGATTACCCAGCAATAAGCAAAATACGTGAAATTGTTTGCCAGAGTCATCCTGACTGGGTCTTTGAGTCTCGACAGGACATTATGCGGATTCACGCGTCTTCGCCGAAGTCTGACAAGCTGGCTTCGGGATCTTCGGGCCAGCATTCAAGAGACAGCGAGAACTTGGCTTAGGGAGACGTTTCCTCAAAGGAACCAGTCGTTTGCCAATCTGAAGGGACCCAATTGTCATGGTTGATTCAGCGGTCGGGCTGAAGCAGGACGTGAAAAGTCACTGGGAGTCCGAGGTCTGCGGCAGCCGATATGGTGCGGACTCAGCCCTGGATCGGCGGAAGTTCTTCGATGAGATTGATCGCACTCGTTACGAACTTGAGCCGACGCTGATGGACTTTGCTCAATTCGAGCAAGCGCGAGGCAAAAAAGTTCTGGAAGTGGGATTGGGGACAGGCGCGGACTTTTCCCGATGGGTGCGCGCGGGAGCAACCGCGTTCGGCCGAGATCTCACGCAGGCTTCCGTCAAGCTAGTCCGGGAGCGGTTGAGTCTAGCTGGCCTGGAAGCGAACGTGGCGGTGGGAGATGCTGAGGATTTGCGGGAGTTTCCTGATAATTCCTTCGACATCTTCTACTCCTGGGGCGTTCTTCATCATACTCCCGCTCCTGAAAAGGCATTCGCCGAGGCCCATCGAGTATTAAAGCCGGGCGGACAATTAAAGCTCATGCTTTACCATTACCCAAGTGTGGCCGCCATTCTCTTGTGGATGTTGTACGGACCGCTGCGTCTTAATTTTCAGGGACCCCGCCAATGCGTTGCTCAGCACTGTGAGAGTCCCGGAACGAAGATGTATACGGCCAATGAAATCCGTACGCTGCTTGGAAAAGTATTTAAGAATCATCCGATCGACATCCGTCTCTTTCTCGGGGCGGGCGACTTATTGACGCACAAATTCTCGAGCAAATACGCCGGGATGAAGTGGGAAATCGCGAGGGCCTTGTATCCCCGATGGTTTGTGAAACGTGTCTTCGGTAACCGGTTTGGCACCGAGATGTTGATCTCAACAGTTAAGTAAGAGAGGAAAGCGGCGTGGAACAGCCTTATTCACACGGAAAACGCATAGCACCGCCTTTCGTCGTGACCGGAGGTGCCGGAGCAATTGGATCGCGCCTCGTGCTCCGTCTGCTACACGAAGGCGCTCACTCGGTCATCGTCGTTGACGATTTGTCCTCCGGATACGAATGGCTCCTGCCCCGCGATGAACGAGTAAGGATGGTCCGGAAGGACGTGGCACATTTGCTTGCGGCGGACCTCCACGCCGCCGAACCTGTGGTATTCGCCCTGGCAGCATTCTTCGCGAATCAGAACAGCGTGGATCATCCCACTGACGATCTCCATACCAATGGCCTAGGGACCCTAGCGACTCTGCTGTGGGCGCGCGAAAACCGCGCGCGGAAGTTCGTCTATGCATCGGCGGGCTGCTCCATCGCCGGTCATGGTCTCACGGAGCCCATCCGCGAGGACATGCCGGTCAGCCTGCATCTGGACACACCGTATCAGATTACCAAAGCCCTGGGAGAGTTCTACTGCAACTACTTCCATGCGCAAGTGAGCACCGTACGCTGCCGTTTTTTTAATTCTTACGGTCCCGGCGAACTGCCGGGCTCTTACCGGAATGTGATTCCTAATTTCATCTGGCGCGCGTTGCACGATGAGCCGCTGATCATCACGGGCACGGGTGAGGAAACGCGTTATTTCATCTATGTGGACGATCTCGTGGATGGTTTGATTCGTTCGGCGCAGATCGAAGCGGCTGCTGGCGGTGCATTCAACCTCGGCACAGGCATTCAAACGCGCGTCATCGACTTGGCTCGCAGGATTATCGATGAGTGCAAATCAAAAAGCCGCGTCGAGTTTGCGCCACGACGCTTGTGGGACAAGAGCAATCATCGCCGGGCGGACATCTCTCGAGCCAGGAGCGTCCTTGGATTTCAGCCGGGCGTACGGATAGAAGAAGGCATCGTGCGCACCGTGGCATGGTTTCGAGAGAATCACCAAAAGATTGAGGCGGAAGTTGGCCCCCACGCTGAATTGAGAGTTTAGGCATGAAAGTGCTCGTAACTGGTGCCGCTGGGTTTATCGGCTCCCATGTGGTGGATGCTTTGCGGGGTCGCGGTGACGAGGTGATCGGGCTCGACAGCCTCGATCCGGGCGTTCATCACGGCCCACCGGCGTACCTTCGTTCGGATGTCGACTATTGCTTCGCGGATCTCCGTTACTGGCGGCCGGATTCGAGATTCGATGATCTGGACGCAGTCGTGCACCTGGCTGCATTGGGTGGGGTATCCCGCGCCGCGCGCGAACCGGCAAATGTGATTGAAGCAAATTGCGGAGGCACCGCGCGTTTGGCCGAGGCCGCACGCAAGTGGTCTCGACTCCAGTGCATGATTCTTGCCAGCAGCTTTAGCATCTATGGCGGAAATTATCCGTATAAGTGCATTTCGTGCGGAACCCAGAGGGATGGCAAGCGCCAGACAGCTGACCTCGAAAAAGGGAATTACGACGTCCGCTGTGCGCGTTGTGGTAGTCCAGCGGAGATCGAACCCATCACAGAAACCGCGTCTCCAGGTCCGCTGGAGACTTATGGCGCTTCAAAATACATGCAGGAGCTGTGTTTTCGGGGCTTGTCGGGCTGTCGCGTTCAGATTTTTCGTTTTTCTTCGGTTTACGGCCAGCGCCTTCGGATGGACGATGGAGAAGCAACGATCATCGCGCGGCTCGCCGGGTGGATTCTTTCGGGTCAACAGCCAAAACTCTTCGAGGACGGCCAGCAAATTCGCGACTGGGTTTACGTCGGTGATGTCGTAGCGGGAATCCTGGCTGTGCTTGCGGGAGCACGGACGGCCCCGATTGTAAATGTCTGCTCAGGCGTGCCGACGCGATTGGCCGATGCCTGCCAGCAGATCGCGCATGCTGTGGGTCTTACCTCCTGTCCAGAAATCATCGGCGGCTACCGCCCAGGCGACATGCGGCATTGCCTCGGAGACGCTTCCAAGTTCCGGCAACTAATCGGGCGAAATCCTATCTCACTGCCGGAAGGCGCATCTTTGGCGTTTGGCTCCCGTTCCGAAGGACACCTGACTCATTCCCCCGTTGCCGCTGCGAACGCCACCCATTTCAGCTGTCAGGACGTGGGCGCGGTAGGTGAACTTCACCAGAAATAAAGCGAACTGTGTTTATCCATCTGTCGAGGATCTGGTTCTGTCGCTTCGGCGCGGCTAATCAGGTTGCGGCATCCGATCCAATATCACAATGTGCGGCTACATAGTCCTGGCAGGCCTTGACAGGCCATTTCACCACCGCCTGCTGCGGAGTCTGCGGAAGCGCGGCCCTGATGAGATCGGTTTCTGGGCGGACGCTGATGTGCAAGTTGCTCATAGCCGCTTAGCGATCATCGGCTTGGATGAGAGAAGCACGGAGCCGCTTGAAAACGAGACGCATGTGCTTGCCTTCAACGGAGAAATCTACAATTTCCTCGAAATTCAGCGGCGCCTTGAGTCAGAAGGAGTCGTTTTCTCAGGCGCCAACGATGCGACCGTCCTCCTCCATGCCTGGAGCCGATGGGGACCAGCAATTCTTCCTGATTTAACGGGCTTTTGGTCGTTTGTAATCTATGACAAGCGGCACCGCAAGATGGCACTCGTTCGGGACCAGTTTGGAGTGAAGCCGCTATACTACTGGCATTCGGGCAGGCAATTCTGCATCGCCTCGATGGTGCGGACGATCCTGGAAGTCCTTGGAAAAGCGCCTGAGCTTGATTACGCCGCCCTCTCGGAATACGTTCGTTATCAGTTTACTTTTGGAGATAAGACGTTCTTCCATGGGATCAAGAAGGTTCTGCCTGGACAAATCGTGGAGATTGAGTTGGAGACAGGAGCTCTCCGAACCACTTCCTATGAAGATATATTTGCTCCATCCGGAGAGGCACTCCAAAAGCCGACGCCTCAATGGATCGACGAAACACGCGCCCTGCTGCAGCGGTGCATCCTGGATTCCACCATCAGTGACACTTCTTTCACCACCTTCTGCAGCGGCGGGATTGATTCCAGCTTGATCACAAAAGTGGCTGGTCCTGAAGTAGCCTACCATTGCAACTACTCTGATCCCGACTGCAACGAAACCTTTTTTGCCAAACAGGTGGTTGAGGGCACCGCCACCCGGCTTTTTGTCGTGAACGCTCAGGAATCTTTCGATCTTGTTGCCCGCCTCAAGGATATCCTCGAGGATTTCGACGATCCCACGATTGGTTCGGTGATTTTGCCCCTCGATGACCTGCTATGCCAGGTCAAACGCCGCTACAAGGTGATCCTGACCGGCACCGGAGGGGACGAGCTCTTTGCCGGA
>JBGPHY010000310.1:0-6765 GCA_041484625.1 Terriglobia bacterium
AGCAAGATCAATTGGGCCATGTCGCGTCCATTGAGCGGCAGATCCCGGATGGTCTTGCTGTCAACCAAACCACTGAGCGCAGAGCTGCCTGACTCATTGTGGATTCCTTCGTCAGAGACGGTGACTTCCGCTTCAAATGGCTGAACCTTCAACTTGAAATTGACCACAACTTCCTCTGCCACAGTCAGAGTGATTCCTGTCCGTACCTCTGCGCTGAATCCCTCCCGTTCGGCTCTAGCCTCATAGCGACCAGCGGGCAGGCTGTTGGCCCGGTAGTTTCCGTTGTCATCTGTAAGCAGTTGCCGCCGCTGCCCGGTGTCAGGGTTGATGATGGTGATCTTGGCTCCGGGGACACTCGCGTCCTGTGGATCGGTCACCCCTCCGGAAATTACCCCGCTGGTACTCTGTCCTTGGGTCAACATCGAGAGGAACAGGGTATGAAGACAAATCAGCAGGATTGCGCCTCTGCTGATCAAGGTCAGTAATCGCAGTTTCTCGTGCATAAAACCTTGCTGGAGATTGACAAATATCCCATATGGCATAGACTCATCCCCCGCCCCCTGGTTGAAAAACAAGAAAGTTGCCGGAGTGGAACAGCCTCTAGTCGAGGAACAATTAAATTAGAGGACCCCTAGAAGGCCCCCTCGTGTTTTAGCACTTCACCCACCATTGGTGGTGTGAGTGGAACCAACCGCACTATTTTCCGACGTTTCAATCGATTAGCGTCTTAGGTTTCGTATCCGTTCGGAAAGCATTCTGTATCGGAATGGGAAAAAATGGAATCTCGGTTCTCAACAAGGGTCTTTTCATCGACAAACCAGCTTTCTCTGACAGGCTTATCCACTAAGTGCCCAATGCTAAAGTGGCAATTCCTTTCGTCCAATCCGGGCAGAGCCTGGCGACGGTATTCCCTTATCTAGCTGCATTTACACCCACTCAGTCTAATCACCCGGTTATGACGATCGATTTCTTATAGATAGTCGTAGGTTCCGCCTTTTCGATGGCTGTAGAGGCGTCTATAGATTCCAGATCAAACCACTTATCCGGGTCGGCCGAGCACTTGGTGCTGATTCTTGCTTGACCAGCTTTGAGATTGACCAACTGCTTAATGAACTAGCCAAATCATCTCCTGAAAATGACCTTCAGACTGAATCCGATTGCTCTAGGTGGGAGGATCTCCCGTTTGCAGTTGTCAATGGATTTCCCCATTTTCACTCGGCCTGACCTTCCCTTGGTGGTAGAATCACTGCCAGTGTGAAGCCAATGCGGTCTTGGAATAAGACGAGGCAATCAATTGTTCTCTCATTTCAGCCGATACCTGTTGAACCTGACGGGTGATAATCATCTTCGAGTCGGGACCAAAAGTCCGAGAAAGGGGAAATGACCCCTGCTACGACCGCAAGGTTTCGAGGAAGCATGAGAATTCCGTTGGATGAATGGATCACCCCGGCCGCCCACGAGGGACGATCCTTCGGCTACAAGCCGGGGAATCACAGCAAAGGAGGCAACTGCCATGTCAGAAACAAACAAGACTCTGGTTCGCCGTTACTTTGATGAGATCCTGAACAAGCCCGACCTGACTCTGGTCCAGGAGATTTTCTCGAGCGACTCGGTCTTCCGCGCGCCCCATATACCCGAGGTCCACGGCCTTGAAGCGCGCAAGCTGTTTATCACTGCGATCCACACGACTTATCCTGATATCCACTACACCATCCAGGAGCTGATTGCTGAAGGGGACAAGGTCGTGGCCCGCTGGAAATATAGCGGGACCCACAAAGGTGAGTGGATGGGTGTTGCGCCGACGGGCAGGTATTTCTCAGCCACCGGAACCACAACGCTCCGGATTTCAGGCGGCAAGATCGTGGAAGAATGGGCTGACTATGATGCCCTGGGAGTGTGGCAGCAACTCGGCGTTCTCCCACCGCTAGGGCATGGCCATAAAAAAGGCTAATGATCAAGCGATTCAGACCGCACGCCGCCTGTTCAAGGAGGAGGCACCCTCCCTGGGCCAACCCGTCCTGGTCATGCGAAACAAGACCGAATGGCCCGAAGAAGGTCAGATTTCCACCGCATGATCGTCAATCGTGACCGCGAGCCGTTCACCCCGGGCACACTGCTCGCGTGCTACTTCTGCGAGGGTGGGCCACCATGTCAGTAATTCGCCAAATCGCCCCACGAGTCGTTGACCTAGAAGAAGGGCAGCCCTGAGGTCATTTCCTTTCAGGAGATCGAGCGGGACTACGGCAGACTCCTTGTCCAGAGCCCGAAAGTGGAGGTCTACAAACCGCCTTACGTCAGCAACCCAAAATTCCGGCCCTCCACCGGCCACTGCAATGTCCTCCTCGGCCAGGGCCGCTATGTGACGGGCGGTCTTTTTTGCCTGCCGGCGGATAAGGGACTCAAAATCGTCGAGGGGTCGGGCACCCAACGCGACCAGGGAACGACCCAAGGCTCTCAAGCCCTCTCCTCTGCCATTTGCTTCGGCGGGCCAGCTAATGTCCAAGCAATTCAGCACCAGCTTCGCGAGGTCGAAGCTGCCAGCCGTACGGAAAACTTCGCCCCTCCAGAAACGACGGACCTCGCCCGGCGAGTGGTGGAGCACCCAGGGGAGATGCGCAAACAATGCTTCGTCCGAACAGATCTGGAGCGTCGCGCAAAAGATGAGGTCTTGTCCTCGTCGCACTGGCATAAATGGAGGAAGGACATCACGGTTGTCCAGGCCAGCAGAAGTCATCATCCCGCATGATCCATCCGTCAAAGTGATACGGCGTACCACGTGCAGTACCTCGCGCCGGGTCAAGGCTGTGCGGTAATCGTTCTCTGATTTCACCAGTCGGGCCAGCGACGAACCCGAAAGAAGAAGATACCCCATGGGTGCACGCCAAACTCCAAAAGGAGCACCCCAGGCGCAATCTCCGACAAGGCCGTTGAAGGTCACAAGAACGCGGCCCGACCCATTCACAATCCGGGGAACCACACACCCCAAGGGATCGGAGGCCTGGAGAAGTGATGCATTCACTGCCTGGTTCGATACGATCTCCGCCCCTTTTTTACCCAGTATTTGCTCGTGCAACCCAAGCAAGTCCGCCTCCTCAAAGCGGACTGAGCGCAAGGCTTCTTCACGATTCTCAAAGGTCCACAACTCACAGGGATCACGGCTACTGATGATCGCCAATCCCTTCTCGAGAGATGGGGAGGGTCCCACGTCACAGAGGGTGTCGTCATCCACTGTAAAGTAGACCTCCCCTGCGGCCTCAAGGGCCAAGGCATTGCGGTTGGCGCCAAGGCTGTGGCCGATCCCTGCTGCATCCAAGAGTGCGAACTCGAGGACCTCAGGTGGAACCCCGGCAGCGGCAGTGAGGCGCTCGGCAAAACGACGTTTACGGGCATGGCCAGCGTAAAAGACTCGCTCTCGGTCCGATCCCTTCAGGGTACAAATTGTCGTCCGAACCGACGCTACTGCCTCCGGATCGCTTGAGTCGTCCAAGACAGCGAGTCTGGTGTGGTTCCGGCCTGCCAGGAGGAATTTTTGCAGGTAATTGCCGAGCGCGCGTTCGAACGCTGCCGATCGGTTGCAGGTCAAGATTCCAAGCGTCGAGATCTCAGCCGGGCGCGAAGAAGTCGTGACTGCCTGACAACACCGCTCGAGGATCGCGACGGTCTCGGCAGTTTCCGATTGGCCGGTCATGCTACCAGCATGACTCTTGACCCGAGATACAGGCACCTGAGCCTTCGCCTGTAGGGTCAGAAGCTGCTGCATCTCTTCTTCCGACATTTGGTCAACCCAATTGACCAGATTTGCCCCAGGTCCCTCAGAATGCTTTTCCGCCAGTCCAGCGCATACATGTGCTGCGAGGGAAGCAATTGTCGGCTCCTGAAAGAACGTCCCGAGGGGCAAATCGACTCCAAAGGTCTCGCGGACTCGGGATGTTAGCCTGACTGCTTGGAGTGAGTCGCCTCCAAGCTCGAAGAAATTGTCGTGTATTCCAATGCCGGAGCACCCGAGCAGGTCGCATCAGATTGCAGCCAGTGTTTCTTCCGCCGGAGTGCGGGGCGGTGTAGAACAGCTGGGAGCGCTCAGATTTCCCCGGACCTTCAGGGACTTGACGGCTTCGACGACTGCACAAGGGTCGGCCAGTTCTTCCGCGATACGCTGTAGCAACGCATTCCTCTCCAAGATCGCCCCTGTAAGGGGGAAAGCATCAGGCAGGGGGCTTCCCCGTGAAGAGCCACCTCCTCTATCCAGGGGAAAACGTGAGGCGTCGAGTTCGATCGTAGAAGCCTCCCCCGCGAGCCACCAGTAACGACGTCCACCCCCTCCCAAATCGTCAAACGATTGGCCAACCTCTTCGAGAAAGCTATGAGCCGGCTGGTTGCGGGTGGTTGAGGTGTACGGCACCAGCACGCGTTCGCAACCTCTTTCGAGGGCGATTTCACCCAGGTAGGCCAGCATTCGGTGCTCGATCCCCCGGCCTAGGGCTCGACAGCTGAGAAGAAATGTGTCGACCTCCAAGGCTGATATTTCTTGGCGAAAGAGCACTACCCCCACCAAACCGTAATCGCCAAACCGGTCTTTCGCTTTGAGTACAACACATTCTCCACCTGCTTCAACAAAGCGGGACAACTCGCTGACAGAGCGCCGGATAGTGGTGCAGTTGAACTGATTTGTCCGGAAGGTGAGTTCGGAAATCCGCGCCCACTCGGACGGTCCAGGAGGTCTAATCTGCGTCTCAAGATCCAGGCTGGCGAGGAACGAAGCCAGCGTCGGTGCGCGCCTCTTGAGTAATTCTCGCTCCTGGTTCTGCTCATAAAACTGAGCCCTGTCTCCATTCTCTTTTGACGATGGGGGGATGTCAAAAGCCCACTGATTACGAAGAAAGACCGGGATCTGCGCAGGTTCGGGCGGTAGTCGCAACGTAAGAACCTCAGGGCAGGCCGATGCAACTTCGGCACACTCGAGCGGATTGTCGTCGATGAAGATAAAACTGTCGATATCGAGACCCAATTCAGCAGAAAGCGAGTGGAGGTTTTCCGACTTGGGTTGCCAATTGATGCGCTTGGCGGTAAAGTCAGACCACTTCAACGGCATCTGCGGATTCTCTTCAAAAACTGCAGCCACGTCTGCCGCATCATTCTTGCTGCATAGGCAAAGTAACCTGCCCTTATCGCGTTGGTGTCGCAGAAATGACTGCAGGACATGCCGCTCCGGGTCAACCTCAATCCCTTTCGGACCGACTTCGGCACACGTACCCTGCCAGAGTGTCTCGTCAGCATCGAGGACAATGACTTTGAAGGGTGGGGTCTGGCGTGCATAAAGGCTCCGCGCGATCGAGACCGCCAGTTGCGCGAAGAACTCTTCCGAGTATGGGATCTGCGCCACAAAATCACTGTGCGATTCATAGTAGGACCCATCGACCTGTGTCTCAAGGAGGTCGACGTTCTCTTTGACAGCCACCGACTTCCCCTTGAAGTGATTCCGCGCCAGTGACTCCATGCGGCAACAGAATTTCGCGCGATCCAGGTCCTGGAGAGCGTCAAATGAAGGTGGTGTAAAGAGGAGCAAACAAAATGGTCCCTCAGGGGCTACGAGGTTTGTGAGCACGTCAATCAGATCTTGCAGGTTAGCCTCAATACGGCGGCGAGAAGCGGCGGTGAACAACCGATCATCCGTTGCCCCCTGGGACTGTAGCCCCCAATCCTCAAGACGGACAAGGAGCGCGATGGCCAGGGTCTTGCTGGAGATGGCTATTTTCCCAGGGTCGAGCAAGCTCTGAAAGACTTGGCTTGGCGGGGCCACTTCAACCTCATGAGTTAGACCGATGGTTTCCAACCAGAAGTCAAGATAGGGGCGGATCGGTTCAGCAGTGAATGTGGCCGCCACGATAAGGCGCCGGGGGAAAGTTATGGCTGAGCTTGAGATCCTCATTCTTGTCTATCTATCACGGAATCTGAAACTCGGCAAAGCCAACTTCTTCGCTGCCTTTTACCTGCGGTTAAAGCGCTCATTCTCCCCTTGGAGATGATTTGGACCTGATCCGCATTCAAGAGTGGGGCCTCGTCTGCATACCTTCCAGATCCGGCGCGAGGCTTCGTCTCTTTTTTGCCCTCGCGTTTTTGCTGCTGGGGCGTCAAGTGCCTTAGTTGTCCCGTCTGTTCAGGTAAGATCTCTCCCGCTGGTCGCAGTCCCGCTTAGAGGAGCACCCCCTCAAGAGTAATCTTATGATACTCGGAAACCGCTTGAACCGCCAGACTGGAGATTCCCAGGCCGCAATCCCTGTCAAGTTGCTCCTGAAGGAGGTCTCCGGGACTTTTCTGATCCGCAAGGGGCAGATCAACGCAATTGAGAATATCAGTCTGGAAGTGAAGGCTGATGAGTTTATTTGCACTGTCGGGCCATCAGGCTGCGGTAAATCGACTCTACTGAATATCATCGCTGGCATGGAGAAACCAGACCGTGGGCAAGCCTTCGTCAACGGTTACCCTCATTGAGGGGCCGGGTCGTGACCGCGTACTGATCTTTCAGGAGTTGGCCCTCTTCCCATGGCTGTCGGTCATTTAAGAATGTAGAATTTGGATTAAGAAGGGCCAACATCCCGCCCAAGGAAAGGGAAAAGCTTGCATTCCACTTCCTGAAAATGGTCCATCTCAGTCGTTTCCACCATGCTTACATCCATGAACTCTCGGGCGAGTGAGACTACTGCGAGAAACATTAGGCTCCCTCGTTCTCGGCCTGCAGACCCTGCCCAGTATCTACTGGCTTCCGCT
>JBGPHY010000311.1:0-6753 GCA_041484625.1 Terriglobia bacterium
AGCTTCGCCAACCTCGAGAAGTTAAGAAATCGAATCAAGGAGAATCACCATCTCGCCCTGCAGTTGTGGCAGACTGGGAACCACCACGCTCCGATGTTGGCAACGATGGTCGCTGATCCTGCAAAAGTGGATGAAGTCTTGCTCGAAAGCTGGGTGAAGGACTTGAAGAATTGCGTCTTGACCGATGCTCTAGCCAAGCTGGTCAGCCGGACCAACCTGGCCAAAAGCATGATGGAACAATGGACTCGTTCAGATGATGGATGGGTCGGCCGCGCCGGATGGAGATTGCTTTCCAGCCTGGCCCTGCAGAACACAGATCTCCCGGACAGCTATTTCAAGCCTTTTCTGAAACTCATTGAGTGCGGGATTCACAATCGAAAGGACCGGGTGCGAGACGCGATGAATTCGGCCTTGATTGCCAGGAGTGAGGTAGCGTGTCTGTTACAGGTGGATTGATTAGCAGGTCGCAGGATGGGGTATGAACTCAATTCTCCAGCGGATTGACAAACATAAACCCGACGTCGTGAGTTCGTGCGTCCGACCTCGGCTTCGCCCACGCCACTCGAATTAGGGAGATGAACCCAAATTGATCGCATAGCCGAAGAGTGGACCCAACCTGAAGAAGTCGTTGGGAGTGAAAACAGCCACCGCAATCGCTGATATCCTTCGTCAGTACGATCTCTTCAAAGAAGTGGCCGCGTTCATCTAGACCGCCAATGTTGAACCGGAGTTGAACCGTTCGACGCGGGCACTTTCGAGTTGGGTATTCTCCTTGGGAAGATTGCGGTCTTAGTTCTGTCATGTTCCCGTGTTAAGAAGACACATCCGGAATCCTTGTCGGGATGGCGTGGACTAAACCCTCGTGAATACAAACTGCACCTGCTGTGCCATTCGGCGAAAAAGACCTGACATGATGCTAAATGACTGATGAATTTAACACGCTAAAGAATCCCCTGGAGCCGCTGGGGTTGGCTGATCCCCTTGAACCTAAAAGATTTTCACTTCTAACGGGCAATTATAGGAAAACAATTGCTATCGCCCACAGGGGGCAGAGTAAGACGAGCAGGGAAAGAGAAAGCAGGTCCAAAGATTGTGCTCTTGCCCCATCCTGAGCCAAAAACGGGCTTGACCCGGAAAGTGGGTAAGAATAGAGACTGGGGGAAACTCCTTGCAGAAAAGGCAGGTGAATTCTAAATAGCTTGACGCTTCGGTCAATGCCGCACAGAACCAGGGAAGATCCCGAGCAATGCCCAACCCTGAGTGGCCAAGCGCAGTTTTCTACAATATATTGGAAGATTTGAGCCCTCTTGACAATCTCTACATAGTTGTTTATAAAAGACTTAGTAAATCAAAGAGCTATTTTGAACCTTTTACAGCAAATCTCAATACGAATTTCTGTAAGTCTCGGAAATCGAATCCTACCTGCTGGCCGACTAGTTTTAATATAAACGCTGTAAATTCAGCGACATGCAGTAACAGAGAAAACCAATATGGGAATGGAGACAATCGTGCACGGAAAATCAATGATTTCGGGAAACTGTTTTGGTTCTTTGAGCAGGATTGATCTCGTGGCTTTCGGAGGAATTGCTGGCAACAATTCCGGGTCGCAACCTCAAAGCCCCAGGGGTTTAGTCTTGTTTTCCCCGTTAGGAGAAAGGGGCTTTCTACCTTCGAGAGAAGGTACCTTTGAGCTTTTTCTTGACTGTCTCACCGACGAATTCGTTCAGGCCGAGAGCTTGAATCTCACCGAGATTTTAAAGGGCGACACACAAAAACGAGAAAACACAGACTCTTTTTCCAAGAGCCACGAGATTTTTTTTGAGCCAGGTCGTCCGGACCGAAGTTCGCCTTGGTATGTTTATTCGGAATTTCCTCTCCAACCTCCCTTGGGGGCTCTCTACTCTGCTGACTCTTTGGCTCTGCGCTGAAGTGCTAACCTAATATTCAAGCGCTTTTTCAGTCCCCTTTTTCACAAAAACTCAACGGGAAAAGCTATTGGCAGTTTCCGGTAGCAGTGGGTCCTGGTCGATAGGTGTTACCGGGTCGATAAAGATCCAGCAGGCGGCCCCAATCAAGTAAACCACTGAAGCCACATAAAAGGTCAGGCTCCAATTATTGTGAGTGGCCTGCAAAATATAGCCGACAGCCACTGGAGCGATGCTGCCGCCAAGATTTCCCATCATATTCATGGAACCGGAAAGCGTCCCCGCAAACCGACCGCCGACATCCATACAAGTCGCCCATGATCCCGGCATTGTCAAATCATTGCAGAAGCTGGCGAGCCCCATAAACAGTGCAGCAAAGACCGGACTGGGTAGTTGGCTGGAGATGAACAGGAGGGTCGAAGCCCCACAGAATCCGACAAAGGCAATGAGCCGACGGGCTTTGGCGAGGCTCCCGGTCTTACGGGTCAAAGGAGAAAACAGCAGCCCGGAGACCAAGCACCCCAATCCCCCGAAGAAAAGAGGCAACCCTGCCAGGAAGGCCGCTCTGTGCGGTTCTACGCTACGTGCTTCCTGTAAGTAGGTAGGCAGCCAGGTGATATAGAAGTACCAGGGATAGGAGAGGGCAGCATACTGGATCCATAGCATCCAAACAGTCTTCGAGGAAAGCAACCGCCCCCACGGTACGCTTCCGTGTCCTGGTACGTTTCCTTCTGTCCCGGCCATCACAGACAGTTCGGCGGCGTTCACACTTGGATGATGACGGGGATTATCCCGAAACCATCGGTAAAAGAAAACGGCCCACATCACCCCGAGGCCGCCAAAAATTTCAAAGGCTCTCCTCCAGGAAACGTAATTGAGAACCCAGACCACCAGCAAGGGAGTGAAAGCCCCTCCCCAGCGGGCACTCATCCACATGATGCCCTGGGCGCGGACCCGTTCGTGACTCGGAAGCCATGTGGTAAAGGCCTTGGTCAGATTGGGAAAACAACCCGCCTCCCCCGCCCCGAAAAGAAAACGGGTTACCAGCAGGGAGGCGAAGTTCCAGGCCCAACCGGTGGCTGCAGTGAAGAAGGACCACCAGATAACGATCCGCATCAAGACCCGCCGGGGCCCCAGCAGATCACCCATCCAGCCTCCGGGAATCTCAAAAACCGCGTATGCCAGGGTAAAGGCGGAGAATACGTAGCCTTTCTGGACCGCCGAGAGCCCCAGTTCACGAGTCATCTGCGGGGCCGCCTGAGAGATACAGACCCGATCAATGTAGGTGATGATGGCCAGCGTGACTGCGAAAACGATTACCCAGTATCGGGCACACGAGGGTTGTTCCCCGGCATCAGCAGGCTTGACCTTCTCAGACACACTCGAGGGGCCAGGGTTCATAGTCCAGAAATCCGGTCGTAACCGGAGTATCAACCAATCACTCGGGGAGGCTAATGGGAAAACAGGCTGTGATTCTAGTTTTGCCTCAGAACTCCGTCAACACAAATATGCGGGCAAAAGAATAACCATCGCCGTGGACGGAGGCTCTTCATGATTGGCTCGGAGGGAAGCGATCGACCGGACTTCAATTTGAACCCTGGGCCCAAGGCTGAAGGCTCTTGTCATGCCTTCCCAAGCCCGGTCTTCGCGTCCAAGGTCAGTGCTGCAACAAAAAACCTTCAGAGAATTCATCCAAACTTGCTACAATTCCCCGCTGCATGGCAATCCTCATGGCTGTCGCCATGGTTCTCTGTCCTTTCGCGCCGCGAGGCCATCCCAATTGGAAACGGCTGACACTACTCCAAAGCTCCGCATCTTCCTGGGGATCTTCCTCATCAGTTGTTCTGTCTTAATGATGGAGTTGATCCTGACCCGGATTTTCTCTGTCAAGCTCTATTACCATTACGCCTTCATGGTGATCTCCCTGGCGTTGCTGGGCTCCGGTGCCAGCGGAGTTTACATTTACCTCTTTCCTCAGTTCTTCAGGAGGGAACGACTGGAGAAGCAACTGTTTCTTTTTTCTGTCCTCTTTGCGATTTCAATCCCTTTGATCGTCTGCCTGACCGTTCAGTTGAATTTCGAACTGGTCTTTGACTCCAGAGCCATCTTCGGCCTCTTCCTGCTTTACAGTATTCCGGCCATTCCATTCTTCCTGGCGGGGACTTGTGTCTCCTTAGCCATGGCCCATCTGGCTCCCCAGGTCAATCGGCTTTATTTCTTCGACCTGGTGGGCGCAGCCCTGGGATGCCTGTTGGTCATTCCGCTGCTAGACCATCTGGGTGGCCCAAACGCGCTCTTGGCTATTTCACTCCTCGCCGGCATGGCCAGCTGGCTGCTTTGCTCGGGGGCCATCGCACGGCCCTGGCGACTGACTCCACCCTACTTACTCTTGCTTCTGCTCGGATTCCTAGTCTATACAATGGTTCAGCCTGTCCTGACCATCCGGCATGTCAAGGGGAGGGACGAAGGGCCTCTCCTTTTCTCCAAGTGGAATTCGTTTTCGCGTATTACCGTCGTCCAAGTGAACCATGACCGGCGCAACACCTGGATCATCATGGACGGGGATGCCGGGACGCTGCTTCCCAGCTTTAACGGGGATTTCATTGAGTGGCAGTACTTGAAGAATACCGTTTCGGCCCTGGCCTACCACTTGAAGAAAGACGCCGAAACTCTTGTGATCGGCCCGGGGGGCGGCATCGACATTCTGGCTGCCCTGGTCTTCGGAAACACCCGAATCACCGGCGTGGAGATCAACCCGATAATCGTCAATGACGTCATGCGGGATCAATTCTGTGATTTTACCGGCAGGCTGTATTTCCGGTCGGAAGTCGACGTCGTGGTCGACGAAGGGCGAAGTTTCATCCGCAAGGCCAACCGGCAATACGACATTATCCAGGCCACTCTGGTCGACACCTGGGCGGCGACTTCAGCAGGTGCTTTTGCTCTGACGGAGAACAACCTGTACACGGTGGAAGCTTTTAAAGACTACTTCGTCAAGTTGAAACCTGATGGCATCCTCACCTTTACACGCTGGAACCTGGAGCCTCCTCAGCAAGACCTTCGGCTGGTCGCCATCACGAGGGCAGCCATGCAGGAGTTAGGAATCCCAAACCCGGACCGCTGCATCATGGTAGTACGGAAAAAGGGAGATACGGAGGCCGTGGAGTGTAATTTTCTGTTCAAGAAGTCGGGCTTTAGTGATGACGAAGTAAAAAAGGTCGAGGAGGTCAGCCGGCAAGCGCAGTTTGAGGTGCTGTACGCACTACATCGCGGCAGGGACAACCCGTTTACCCGGTTGATCACCACGGGGGATCCGCAGACCTTTTACAGGAGTTACCCCTTTAACGTGACTCCCACCTATGACAACAGCCCGTTCTTTTTTCACACCATCCGCCTGAGACAATTGTGGAGTTCGCTCTTCCTCCCTTGGGAGTCGAAAAAGACAAACGTCGGAATGCTGGTACTGTTCATGGTGTTCTTCATCTCCCTGGCGCTCGTGATTCTGTTTATCCTGGTGCCCTTGTTAGCCTTTCGAAAAGATGTTTTGCAGCGGACTCCCGGGAGAGGCTTGAGAGAGTTGTCTTATTTTGTCTGCCTGGGGCTGGCCTTTATTCTCGTCGAGATCACGTTGGTACAAAAGTTCATGTTGTTCATGGGACCGCCTGTCTACGCCTTGAGCATAGTGATTTTCTCGATTCTGGTCTTCAGCGGACTAGGAAGTGCATTCTCCGGCCGCCTTGTCAAGCACCATGCAGTTCGCAGCCTCCCGGTCGTCTGCACTTTGGTCTCCTGCCTGATTCTTGCCTATATGTTCCTGTTGCCTATCCTCCTTTACACCTATGTAGGCCTCCCCACAGTCCAGAAAGCAATCTTGGTGGTAGGTTTTCTGTTTCCTCTTAGTTTTATGATGGGCATGCCGATGCCGCTGGGCATCCACTGGCTTCGCCACCGATCTCCAGAGATAATCCCCTGGGCCTGGGGTCTTAACGGCTCGGCATCGGTGCTCGGGTCGATCCTGGCAGTGATCATTGCCATCAACTTCGGATTCAATCAGGCCCTGGTCGCGGCCATGGCATTTTATCTTCTAGCTGCTGGCATCATAAAGGTTTCGAAGGGTATTTCCGATTAGAGGAATTGGTAGGGAACCCTCCCGAGGTGCCAGATGCGTGGATCCAGAAGTACCTATGAAGCCTATGGAAGAAGAGCGGCCCGCCTTTCCCTCTATTTCCCAGGCCTGGGACAACTGCAGAATCGGCATTATTCCAAAGGGATTGGGGTCATCGTCCTCTTCAGCTTCACCGTTGCTTTCTTTTTTCTCCTCCTGACGCGTCCTGGGCAGACAGTAGAACCGTCCGTGGCGGCTCTCCTCGTCCTCCTGCCGATAGTGATCTGGCTTGCCTCCATTTTCGACGCCTATTACTCCGCCATCTATGGACGGATGCGGGATGCCAAGAGGTTTAACGTTCAGTTGCTCACCACCATCCAGGGCGCGGATGCAGCCGGCCTCCATTTCCAAGAGATCGGCGTCACTCGCAACTTGAGCAAGTTGGGAGCCTGCCTCATCATGACGCGGGAGATGAATCCCGGGACGCGCCTCCGTCTGGAATTTGAAGGATTTCCCCGGACCTCAGGAAGGGTAGTCTGGGCCAAGGAGACCGGCAATCGCGATGAGCGCTGGGTGGGCGTGGAACTCTTGAAACCCATCAGGGAGTTGTAACCCTCACGAATCTGATTTCAGTTTCACGCCCGGTAATTCCCTCCATTGGCTTTCTTCCTATCTATACATAGCGACAAAAGCCCAGTCCTCGTTTCTCCCCCTCACCTGACC
>JBGPHY010000312.1:0-6736 GCA_041484625.1 Terriglobia bacterium
CACAAAGAACATGTCAGGGACATAACCCACACTGTCGCCAGTCTGGAGGGCCGCCCCGTCTCCTACCGGGACAGTCCACTGGTGCGGCGTTCCGTCGCTGATCCACGGAGTGGCGCCGCCATGAAGATGGAGAGTGGCGCGATTCTGCGTGTACGGTTGGCCACCAGGCCCCATCCCAGCCCCCATGTAGGTAGTGTCCACAGGAATAGGGAGATTGCCTAGGGCGCCCGCGGGAAGGCAGTTGCTGAATTTGACGCGCACGGCTCTGTTCTTCTGGGCTAAAATCACGGGCCCCAGATACGTCGGCGCCGCAACCGGCGGGGCAGAACAAGTAGTGCTACCGCTCGGGAGCTGTACGTAACCCCTCAGTGCAGTCGCGGGCAGGCTCGAATGCATCTTTTGCGTGTACTCCACCAACGCGACTTCGTAATAATCGGATCCTGGGAACTTGGCCGTATCGGCAGTAGCTATGGCTGTTTTCAGGTCTTTCAATGGGTCTTGAAACTTGAGTATGCCACCGGTGAATGGCCCACCCAATACTGTGACAGCCATAGCGCCCGCGCCGCACACGGGTTGGCCGGCGCCGCCGCAGAGTGGGGAGGCAAGGGTGCCGCCAGCGCCGACATCTACGATGGTGACCTGAGGAAGGATATAATTACTGCCACCGCTCCCCGTGACCGCGGTAATCACACCCGCCATGGCGGTTGCTGTAGCAGTAGCGCTTGAGCCGGTAGGATCCGTGATCACGACCAGTGGATTGACATACCCACTTCCTCCGGCGATAAGCGTGAAACCAGTGATAGTACCCGCCGGGAGCGGGCTATTGGCGTAATTGCCGACGCCGAAGTAGTCTGTGCAGTTCGGCCCATTGTTTCCATTGCACGCGGGCAGGTTGATGCCTTGCCCGAATGCCAGCCCGCTCAACATCAACAGCAAGGGAATACAAAGTAGCTTTTTCATGTTACTTTACCCTCCCGTGATTTTTTCTCAGTTGCGCCGCGCGACGGTCCGCCTGACGAATTGCGGCTTCCCACCGTTGACTATTTTTCATGCACCGCATTTGTCCCGGCTTGCAACTCCCGAACAGGCCTTTGGGTATGGCTTGCGCCAGGCACTGGCCAGCTCCCCAAAAAAGGAAAGCTGCCGCCAATGCCAGAGACATACGTGTCAAGAACCTGTGCCTTTTCATGTTCTTTCTCCTCATTTTTTTATGAATCTCTGGTAAGGAAATACATTGCTTCCGGGCCTGAAGTTGGTCGAGGACTCAACCCCTTGGCGGACCTGGACTGGACCAACATGCCATCAAGTGGGTATCCTTCACCTCCTTATCGTTGCTCCTGGAAGACTTCGTTCAAAGTCATGACCTTGGATGGAAATGGGTTAGATTTCCCCTTGCAAGAGGGCGAAGATCTTAAGACCCGACGGGGTTGCCCCTTTTCCCATCTGACCGGTGGTAGCATTGATTGTCTCAGCAAGATTCCTCTACCCTCTCCGTCCGACATATCGAGGCTGTTCTCTGTCTGCGCGCAAACTGGTATTCAAAAATCCTGGCGGCGAGGGCCGGCTGACCTTCCTTGGATGCAGGCAGCACCGTGCGCACAATCTCTCCGCGGCACACGATCTCAGCCTTCGTCACGGTCGGCATTTCCAGACTCATCTCGATTTCGGTATGCACTTCCATCGACCGATCAGTCCAGAAAAGCGCGCCCGCGTGGCTGATGTTCACCGTGCGACCCTCGCGCCATTCGGTTTCACCCTTCGCGCGGTAGCGTAATGGCAGTTGAACGTCAAATCTCTGGGCACGTGGCTGCTCGTCCCCTGAGCAATCTGTATTGCCCGTGGCTAGCAACGATTCGAAAATCGGTAGGGTCCCGTCTTGCACTTGTCCCCTCCACAACAGAAAATGTTGCTACCCGACTTAAGGTAAGTAAGGATTATCCAAGACGAGCGATTTGCCAATTCCCCAGGGGTGGGAGAGAAATACCACTTAGGTGGTAGATTAAGATAGAAGGTGAAGTATTAATCCAAATGGACCGGTGCTAGGAGGTGGATCCCGGCCTGGGCAGATACAAGGGTCGGCCCTACCAGTTACCGACGAGATGATGTTTGAGGGCAAAAAGCGCCAGTTCCAGACGGTTCGACACTCCCAACTTGTCAAAGATGTTGGTGAGGTGGCGCTTCACGGTTTCTTCGCTGATCGAGAACTTCTGGGCGATATCCTTATTGGTGCAGCCGGCGACAATCTCCAAGACAATCTCGAGTTCGCGCGCCGTGAGGCCGTAGGTCTTCTGCCGCGCCCCGGCGGCCTCTAAAGGCATGAGCTCGTGGAGAGCTTTCACCAGGTCGGAAACGCTTCCATGGCCGACCCAGTACTCGCCAATCATGACGGCGTGGATGCTCTTGAGCAACAATAGCGTTACAGAACTCTTCAACACGATACCCCGCGCACCCAGTTGAAGTGCCTCGACGACCTGAAGGGGCTCGATGGCCGCAGTCAAAACTATAGTGCGCACGGGCACGGAAGCAGTCGATAGGTCGCGTAAGGCTTCCAGGCCTGTAAGGAGGGGCATGACCAAGTCCAATAGAAGGATGTCCGGCTTGAGTTGGCGTGCCAACTGAACGGCCTGCTTGCCCTCCCCCGCTTCGCCCACTACGCGAAATCCCGGCTCGACCTCAAGCACTCTCCGCAAGCCATCACGAAAGATAGGATGGTCGTCTGCAATCAGAATACGAATGTCACCAAGGAACTTTTCCATTTGACGTTTGCGGAATCGTGATTTCCAGGCGAGCACCCTGCTCCGGTATCGATTCGATGACGAGTTCCCCCCCCATCGATTGCACTCGCTCTTTAATAACTCCCGGCCCCATTCCGATAAAGTCGCCTGCAGCAAGAGAGAGGCGGCCGGTGAAATCGAAGCCACGGCCATCGTCGTCTACCACCAGCATCCAGCCGTCTTCCCCAGCAGCAAGGTTCACGCTAACCTGTCGCGCCCCACTGTGCTTGCGCACATTGACGAGCGCCTCCTGGACGATGCGCGCCAACTCGTGGCACACGCGGGAAGGAGGCAATCTGCCGTCGACTTGGGAGGCAAAGCTGGCGTCGATACCGGTTTCGAAGCGAAACTTGTTTACGGTGTGTCGGAGGAAACCAACGAGCTGACCGGGGGTAAGGTCGACAGGCGTTATGCGCTGCACCAATTCACGCAGGTTCGAGCTCTCCTGCCGAAGAAGCTGTTGGATTCTGGCAACCTCGTCGACCATACACTGTGGGGCATGGGGAGTCTGTCGCACCGCCTCCAACTGCAACTCCAAGCCGCTGAGAACCTGGACGACACCATCGTGAAGTTCCCGTGCCAACCGGGCGCGTTCCAGGTCCCCCGCCCGAGACCGCAACCGGCCCAAAAGATAAGCGTTGTAAATGGCCGGACTCACTGCATGGACGAGTGCCTGGAGAAAGCGCAGCGCCGTTTGCCGGGAAATTCCCGCATGAGGCTTGAACAGGAACAGCCGTCCGGACCACTCCTCCTCGAAGGTTACCGAGACCATGAGCACGGAGCGAATCGACGGCGACGAGAAGAAATCTGGGGGGAAGGAGTAGGAGGCACCCCTTATCCGTTTTCCCCTGCTGTCCAAGGCGATGATTTGAAACGGCTTGGCCTCCACGAAACGGTGCCGCGTTGCCTTTAAACTATGGCATGGGCTTGAAAAGAACCACCTTTCCTGTTGCTCCAGCCCGATCTCAGACACCTGGGGCGCGGCTTCCGATGAGTCGGGAGCTGCCCCAGTTTCCCACAGGAAGGCGCGATTACTGCGGACCTCTTTCATCGCGACCACCGCCCGGGTTGCGCCAAAGAGCTGCAACATCATTTGAAGAACCACGCGCATCGTGCCAGCCAGCCCGTGCTCCGCTTGCGCCCTGGCGATGACATGCGCGATGGCTGATGATTCCGACCGAAGCTGTCTCTGCTCTTCTCCCAGGTATCCCATCAGGAAGCCTGTCAAGAGGAGGTAAGTTAGACGCATGATGAAAACATTAAGCGCAAATTCGCCCAGCAAGAGATGTCCTGGGTCACCAGGGCCGGCGCTGACGATGACTGCTTCCAATGAGAGAAGGGCGACAGCTATCGCAGTGGTCGCCAGCGTCTCCCAGAATCCCCAACGGTAGGCTGCAGCGAGCACCACGAAGTAAAAGAACAAAGAGAATGGGCTCCCCGTGCCCGTTGTGAACAGAGAGATCAGCGCCGGCCAGCAGAGGTCCACCGTGTGTACGCCGAGTATAAAAGCCCGCGTCAACTTTTCAGAGCGACGCCAGACCACCGCCACAAACACACCGCCACTGTAAATAACGTAAGCGATGAGCAGGAAGTAGGCGAGGGTGGCGTAACGCGCAGGCTGCGTTGGGTGTAGATAGACGGCAACCAGAGAGCAGGTTGCCAGGAAGAGTCGGGCCAAGGACAGCACCCGTTCCATGCGAGCGGTTTGCGTCGTGTCCGCTGGACGCCCTTTCAGTACTACCATATGATCTTCTTTTAGATTCGAAGGAGAACAGATTTACAATAAACTGCCTCTTCTTACCCTCAGAAAAGGTGAAGACTAGGCAGACTCCAGTCGTAACCTAGAGTAAATCCAATGGACATCCATCAGAACTAACTTAGCATTGGGCAAGCCTTGACGCAGAAATCCTAACATCCGAGAGCCGTCACCGGTGAAGGCTCGGCGGTCCAAAAGGACCAGCTCGGGATTGCTCGCCTGGATTGTTGCTCGAAGCTCCTGGGCGTCTGCAGAAGAACTGAAGATGTCCAGATCTGGCTCATGTTTCAACCTCTCCTCAAGGTATTCACGAAAGACGCGATTGCATTCGATGAGGAGTAATTTGGTCCTTTTCAAGGAGCGTCACCCCAGTCACCAACCTAGAACAGATTCCACTGCGACGCTGAGAACCCTGCGATGAATGCTGACTGTACAGGTCAATGGTATGGCCCAATACTTTAATTCTAGAATAGATTTTTACTTATGCAAAGAGGAATTATATCTCTGCTGCGGTTCAGACACTCGAGAGTGTATTTTTGTTGAAGAGTGCTAGCAGACTGCGGGCTGAGCAGGGAGACTCGACGGGGAAGGTACAGCCGGCGTGGAATGTCGGGCCAAGAGAGAAAACCCGGGGTGCCCAGACAGATTGGGGCGAGGTACCCAGCCCTGGGGCCAGGCAGGGAGATGGGATGAGTTGGGAGCAGCGGGTCAGGATGCTCTGTCAAGGAGCGCGCGGATGGTTGAGTTGATGAGCCAGGCCGCGGCGGAGTTTTCGGGTTTTGGCGAGAATTTTCTGGCGGGATGACTGGGTGAGCGTGAGCACCATTTCCTGGTACTCGAGAGGATCTAAAAAGGCGACGTAGTGGTGATGGTAGATGACGATGACGGAGAAGGTGGGCCGCAGCAGATCCAGCAGGCGGGAGCGTGTTTTAGGATTGAGTTCCTTCCGTCCCGTTGGCAGTAAATATCACTGGAGCAGGCTATAGGTGAGCAGGACGAAGGTGACTTGATTGACGATGAGGCTGAGGGCGCGCGAGGAGAAGTGGTCGAGGGCATGATGCTGTTTGAAAATGCCGATCACCTCGCGATTGAACCAGTCTTCGAAGGGCGACGGATAACTGGCAGCCAACTTCTCGAGAACCTTCTTGCTGGCCATGGCCCGGAAAAAATCCGTCTCCGACAACTCGCCCACCGCACCAACGTAATCGAATTCTCCAGACCGGAAGGCCTCTCACACCAACACCTCTTCCGGAGGGCTCTTGCAGAAAAAAAAGGGTGAGCCCTGGACAAAACTTCGGATTTCGTTTGTTTCTGCAAAAATCTTTTAGTTGCGGCGAAAGAAACGGGTTCGCAGCAATGCCTCGGCATCCCGCGCATCCACGGGCTGGTCCGGGTTTGCTCGAGAGAAGCGGTATTCCCTGCCTGTGGCCGGTCCTCGTACCAGGATAGGAGAGTTCTCCAAATAGCGGAGTCTAACTGAGTAATTCTGAGCTGGCCTTGTTGTCCCCCGGTTCGCCTGAAGTATTGGAACTGGGGCGTGTTGTCTAGGAATTGGGTGTTGAGTAACCTCCCGGTTTGTCGTCGCGGAAAGGATATTTCTCAGAGTAGCTCGACTCTGACCGCAGCATCCCATGGTTTGGGTCTCCTCTATCTCTTTCTGAAAGTGGTTGAATGAGAACGGATTCCTGAACCATCCGTTCCAACAGGCAAGCGGCCCCGGAAAGCGCCAGCCAGGCAACCAGACGGTCCAAGGGCCGGCTGGCAACAAAACAAGCTATGGGGGCGGCCAACCAAAAACTCAAGCAATAAAAGCAATCCATCAGCCTACCCGCATAGCTGGTGTGCAGCCAGGTACGCAAACGAACCAGAAGATCTGCAGGCCCGTCTTCCCGGGCTAGTAAGTGAGTTATTCGCCAGGTGGCTAGAATACCGAGAACCAGTCTCGGCCAAAACCCTAAGTCGCTCACAGTTCAGTTTTGATCTGGGGATGGTCACCCTGCGGCGGACAATTTCTACTTTCTCGCGGGGGGAATTGATACTTCCAACAGGAAAGGGACGTCTTTCCTCTCAGGAGCCCACCGCAAGGTTAAAGTCCCCAAGCTATCCTATTCAGTAATAACAAACACGTTCCATTGGGCCAGATCTGAATCTCCCTTCATGGCTTTGGCAGATCATTACATATCTTCACTGGCCATTGGTCATGAGC
>JBGPHY010000313.1:0-6722 GCA_041484625.1 Terriglobia bacterium
AAGGGGTGCGCCAGGCCAAGCCTGGCGGATCTTGTTAGTTGCGAGGTACTAACCATGTAAATTGCCCATCGTACATGTAGCCGACTCAGCGCCCGCAGGAGCGATCCGGCTGGCGAAGCCTGGGAAGGCCAACTTGTGAGCCGTAGCGAAAGCGAACCGATTCGGCCTCGTGAAAGGGTAAAGCTGAGAGTGGCTAGTCCTCCCCTTGTGGATGAAGCCTGCTACCGATGACGAAGCATGGGCACGAGCAGTCGTCGGGCTCTCCGGGGTGCTTGTGGACGGCGCGCGAGGACAGATCCGTCGAGGAACCTGGGAGGCCCGGCGGAGTGGCGGGGGAGGCCGCCAACGCCCTGGGGGAATCCATAACCCTGGGAGCGGCTCCGGCCGGGAGTCGGACAGGCCCATAGTAGCGGGGAAGCGGGTAACGACCGTGGAGCGAAGGGGCCTGAGCCGGGAAGTGCTTGTGTAAGAGGAGGAGAGAACCGCTTGGAAGAGATTCCCACTACGGAAGAGCGGAAGGCCATCGAGACGGTGCCGGAGACGGACCGGGAGCGGCGGCTGCCCGTGAAACTTTCTCAGCTGAGACAGAAGCTGGGCCAGAAGGCGAAGCAGGAGCCGAAATTCTGGTTTTATGCGCTGTATGACCGGATTTATCGGCGGGACACGCTGGAGGCAGCCTGGCAGGCGGTGCGTCGGAATCGAGGCGCGCCGGGTGTGGACGGCCAGACGATCGAGCAGATCGAGGCCACAGGCGAGGACTTGGGGCGGTTCCTGGAGGAGATCCAGCGATCGCTGCGAACCAAGAGCTACCGGCCTTCGGCGGTACGACGGGTGTGGATTCCCAAAGCCAACGGAAAGCTCAGACCTTTGGGCATTCCGACGGTGCGGGACCGGGTGGTGCAGATGGCGACCCTGTTGATCCTGGAGCCGATCTTTGAGGCGGACTTCCAGGATTGCTCCTATGGGTTTCGACCAGGCCGCTCGGCGCACGATGCCCTGGAGGAGATTCGCGGTCATCTGCGGTCGGGGCATCAAGCGGTCTACGACGCGGACCTGAAGGGCTACTTTGACTCGATCCCGCAGGAGCGGCTGAGGGCTTGCCTGCGTCTGCGGATTGCTGACCGGCAGGTGTTGAAACTGATTCGGCTCTGGTTGGAGACACCGGTGGTGGAACCGCCGGAGACGAAGGGCGGAGCGCCGAGGGTCAGCCGGTCGCAGAAGGGAACGCCACAAGGCGGAGTGATTTCGCCGTTGCTGGCCAACCTCTACCTGCACTGGTTTGACACGGTGTTTCACCGCTCCGGAGGGCCGGCCCATTGGGCTCAGGCGAAGCTGGTGCGCTATGCCGATGACTTTGTCGTGCTGGTGCGACAGCCGAGCCAGCGTCTGGTGGACTGGATGGAGGCGAAGTTGGAAACCTGGATGGGATTGGAGATCAACCGGGAGAAGACGCGGCTGGTGGAGTTGAAGCGGAAAGGAACGAGCCTGGACTTTCTGGGATTCACGTTTCGGCGGGAGCGGAGCCGGTTGGGGCCGGGCACCTACTGGAACCTGTATCCCTCGGACAAGAGCGTGGCACGCGAGCGGGTCAGACTGAAGGAGCTGACCAGCGGACGCCACAGCTACTGGCCGATTCCGATGCTGATTCGGGAGTTGAACCAGCACCTGAGAGGTTGGGCCAACTACTTTCGCTTCGGCTACCCCAGCGCAGCTTTTGCCAAGATTAACCATTACGTACAAGTCCGTCTCTGGCAACACCTGAAGAGACGCAGCCAGCGA
This sequence comes from Terriglobia bacterium, assembly GCA_041484625.1. Lineage (GTDB taxonomy): Bacteria > Acidobacteriota > Terriglobia > Versatilivoradales > Versatilivoraceae > JBGPHY01. Next base: position 1,780 of record JBGPHY010000313.1, read on the forward strand.
CCGTATCGAATGCCGCCGGGAATCAGCTCGTACCAGCACTACCAACGGCTGGGCTGGCGACCCCTGCGGGCGGCGGTGGCGCAACTGCCTGCGAAGCCCCGGGCGAGAGTCTCGGCGAAAGCCGGATGCGGGAAATCCGCACGTCCGGTTTGAGGAGGGAGGAGGCGGCGGTACGGCCAGGCATGCGACTCGTGAGACACAGCCGGGGAAACCCTGAAACGGAGTATGTCGAAGCCTAACCACTACGAGTCCTCCTCTACTCTACGGACAGTTGCTGGACCAGCCGGAGTCAATTTTGTAACACCTTCAGGGGGACACTCGCAGAGCCACACCGAAGCCAATTCTTTCACACCTTCTGAGGCCCAACCATCATCATCTGCTGCTGGAGTTACAGGAAGAAAACCTGCGCCGGATCCTGCAGTGTCCGAGGAATTCTTGCAGAGCGTCGCAACTGGCGTACGGGGGGACGCGTTGGAGCAGGCAGGGATCAAACAACTCGGCTGGGGTCCCGGTTGGGAAAGGCTGATCCAGGCAGTGGAAGGGGCCAAAAGGGGGATCGTGGGAGGAGTCTCAGGAGCGGCGGGAGGGTCCGGGGCGGGAGATCGGCAGCCAAGCCGACGGGATGAACTAGCGCAGTGTGGACAGTCCACTGTGTGCTTTGAGTCGGAGCTTGAGAGTGGATCCCCAACAGAACTCTCGCTCGAATACAAAAGATATTACTTACACAGATAAACGAGACCCTTTTCTGCCCACCCTATGCGGGTCCTCCCAGATCTACGCCGGAGCCTCTTGATCTATCAAATTGGGGTGCACTGGCAGAGGAAGTTGTTCTGTGCTTGAGTTGCTTGTTTGGGGTAAACTTCAGGATATTATTGTGTTTCGACTTTTCTCAGGAGGTAATTATGGATGGCACTGAACAAACTGTGATGTCCCCGACCAGAATGGAATCTTTGGATCGAAGGAAGTTCCTGGCGGCTGCGACGGGGTTGGCTTCTACTGCCTTGCTGGGGAAGGGCGCCCACGGCGCACCGGCGCCCGTGGCATCTGCCGGCATATTGGGACCGCTGGCTTTGGAGGGTGGCACGCCGGTGCGCGCCTCCATGCTCCAGGCGAAGCTTTCAGGTCCCCAGTACTATGACGATGAGGAGAAGCGCGAGCTGGTGGATGTACTGGAGAACCGCAGCCCGTTCCGCTGGTGGGGACTCGACGCCAAGGGGCATCCCCCCGACAAGTGCATCAACTTCGAAAAAGAGTTTGCCGCGCATCAGCACACCAGATACTGCGTGGCGGTGACTTCCGGAACGACCGCACTGATGTCGGCGCTGGCGGCCCTGCAGGTGGGGCCGGGGGACGAAGTGATTCTGCCGGCCTGGACCTGGTATGCGTGCTACGACGCGATCCTGGCTCATGGCGCGTTGCCGGTGTTTGCGGAGGTGGACGATTCCATGAACATCGACCCCAAGGATATCGAGCGCCACATCACCCCTCAAACGCAAGTCATCATGGCGGTCCATATCCTGGGTGCGCCCGCGGATATCGATCCGATCCTGGAGATCGCACGCAGGCACAAGCTGAGGCTTCTGGAGGACTGCGCGCAGAGCGTGGGGGTGACCTACAAAGGGCGGCCGGTGGGATCCATGGGCGACTGTGGGATATTCAGCTTCCAGGTCAATAAGACCATCTCGCCCGGTGAGGGCGGCGCCGTGATCATGAATGATCCTGCCCTGTTCGAGCGCGCGACCCGGTACCACGATTGCGGAGTTCTGCGCGGCGGGCACGCCAAGGTGCTGGGCCAGCCAGGACGGATGCACGACTTTTCCAGTCCCCAATACCGGATGAGCGAATTCACCGCCGCCGTCCTGCGGGCGCAGCTGCGCAAGCTCGACCTCATCGTGAGCGATTTCCGTGACAAGACTACCCGCGTGACGGAGGGCATAAAGGATCTGCCGGGGATCCAGTTCCGGAAGAAGAACGATCCTGCAGGTGGCCTCGGGAACTGGGTTTTCATCAACACCAAGGGCAAGGCACAGCGCGACCGCTTTATCGCAGCAATGCACGCGGAGAACATCACCGCCCAACCCATGGGAGGCTCGGCGATTCTGCCCATCGCGGCTCATATCGAGAAAAAGGAGACGTTGCAGCTGGGTTGGTCGTCGTTCACTGTAGGACGTGGAAAAACTATCCAGTATGGCGCCTCCGTGTGCGCGAAGACGATAGATACCTATAACCGCTACGTCGGGATTCCCATGGATCCGAAATTTACCGATCAGGACGTGGCCGACATTATCGCGGCGGTCCGCAAGGTCTACCCGGTGGTGATGAAGTCATAGAGATTCCGGCGCGGGGAGGCGGCTGAACTGACTGAGCGCATGGACTGAACAAATCAAGAAGACAACAGAAGCTGCTGAATTAGAACCAGCTCTCGCAAGCCTTGATTCGTGCCCCGTACACGGCCATCAGCTCCCAGGTGACAGTATAAGGAAGAGGACATTACAATGTGGTGCAGTCGAGTTGCTCTCCTTGGCAGAGGTGAAAAGAGGACTGAGTTTTGTAAATATAAGAATTACAGATTTTCAATTCAGCATCTGAAAGGACCAAACGGGCGATGACTTCCTATTGTAGTTGGGACAGAAGGATCGATGATGTGGAAGACCGATTCCGGGTGCTAACTGCACTTAACAGTGAGGCTGTCCTGGATCGAGAGACCGGGCTTGTGTGGGAGCTGAGTCCAAGTACAGAAACTTTGGCGTGGCCTAATGCCCGACTTTTCTGCGCGCAAAAAGCGGTGGGAGGACGTGGTGGGTGGCGTTTGCCTGCATTTACTGAACTGTCCAGCTTGGTGGATCCTAGTATTACCGATCCGTTAGTCCCACGACTTCCAGCAGGCCATCCCTTCCTGAACGTGCAGGCAGGTGATTACTGGTCAGGGACTGTATTTGCGGAGGAATCGGGCTTCACCATGGTAGTGAACTTTTCTTTTGTTCCAGGCAGCGACGCGCCTATCGGAGTCGGTGACGCTAATATAGCCGGAGCTCCCAAATATGTTTGGGCAGTGCGAGGAGGATCCGCAGGTCCGTATGCATACTAAATGCTGGACTTCGCTGTTACGATGACCTACCTGTTCGCCCTGATCGTTTGCGTCTTTTGTCCAGGCCCTCATGCGCCTCACAACAGATGGTAAATATCCAATTGCTTAAGTGCGACAGGCACGCTGCTCCGACCATTGGGTGTCTAATACCAAGTTGCATTCACATTGTTATGAAAGACCCCAGTCAAGATACACCCCCTCACCTCTGGCCCCCCACTGCTGGGCTGATCTTTCCCCATAAGTGGGTGTGCGGGAAAAGAGAAAGAGAGGAGAAAAAGAGGGTCAGGTCTTGTTATTATACATAGGACTTGGCGCTTCTGCGGTCATTGACGTATCTTGCCTGTCATGGCACGGCCTCTACGAATCGAGCGAGCGGGCAGTTGGTAACACCTGATGGCCCGGGGCAATGAGCGACGCGCCATTTTTCGGGCCGCCGACGATTAAGCTGCTTTCTGGTTTTGCCGACGGAATCGACCGGACGGTATCCATGGAGGCTGCATGGCTATGTCCTGAGAAGGTGTGAAGAAATTCAATTTTGGTTCCCCGCCTTGGTGAGGAGGGGGCGAGGGGGTGGTCGTCAGTCCTGATGGACGAACCCCCTGGAGTCCCCCTTAACCAAGGGGGGACACTCGCAGAGCGACACCAAAGCCAATTCTTTCACACCTTCTGAGGCCCAACCACTATCATCTGTTTGTGGAGTTACAGGAAGAGAACTTGAGCCGGGCTCTGCAATGGCTCAATACCAGTTATGGGCAGTGGTTCAACCGCCGGCATCATCGGGTGGGACATCTATTCCAGGGGCGATTCAATGGCCGCGTTGGCGTCATAGTGCATGCCGGGTTAAAATAATTCTATGCCTGCGTGTCGATCCGGGGGCTCGCTATTCGACTTACTGGTGGAGACAAAGAAATGAAATTCTTTCTTTAAAACGCCAGAGGGAGCTGAATCCCTGGCAGGCATTTTCCATTGTTAAACATTTCAACCCAATATAAAGGAGGCAGTTGTGAATCAAGCAGCCAAGAGTCAAATCGATCCATTGAACCGAAAGAATTACGGGGCCATTTCCGCCATGCTCATAGTGACGGACGTGGAGAAAGCCTACGAATTTTGTCACAAGGCCTTTGGCTTTGAAAAGCGTGGCATCATGCAAGGTCCGGACGGAAAGCCCGTGCATGCAGAGTTGAAGTTGCGAGACTCCGTTCTCATGCTGGGCCCGGAATGCCCTGAACGGCAGGGTTACAGCGCCAAGACCCTCGGCAATACTCCGTCGACCCTGTATCTCCTAGTGGAAGACGTGGACAAGGTGGCCAAGCAGGCCGCCAGTGCGGGCGCCACCCTGACCCAGCCGCCAACCGATATGTTCTGGGGCGACCGTACAGCCATGCTTGTCGATTCCGATGGAAACAAGTGGATGCTGGCGACCCACAAGTCGGAACCCACTCCTCAACAAATGGAAGCCGAGATGAAAAAGATGTTTGCGGAAATGGGTTCCTCGACATAAGCGCGAGAAAAAACTCCGCTCTCTGGTTAAATTGACCTTTACCCAGAAGTCGACTTGCTGGACACAGGGGGTACCCAATTTGTGCCGGAGGGGGTTGTTTAAGGTCCAAGAGGTTCGGGGGGAGGTGCGGGAGTCAGATCTCCATTATTCATTGTATGATTGACCGGAGGTTGCCCTCTTTCCTCTGCTGAGAGTAATTTGGTCATGTCTTAGTGAACAATCACCACCATCTGCTGGTGAAACCCGGCAAAGGGAATCTCAGCATCAATCCGACCAATAACCGCATCACCAGTTCCGGCAGTGAGTATTATGGGTATGGGGGCAAATGGGTTACGCCATTCTTTCTATCAAGCA
>JBGPHY010000314.1:0-6716 GCA_041484625.1 Terriglobia bacterium
CCGCTGCGAAAGACCCAGGGAATTTCCTCTGAAGTAAACGAAGCCACCCGGAAGAATCCATAGGCGATACCCATTTGAAGCAGTGCGGAACGAGTCTCTAAGGAAACCTCCGGCGCTGCCAGGACCACTCCCTTGTTTCGGAATCGCATGAATTCTTCCTGGGCAGACTGCAAGTCGGATGAACTGACGTGAGCAGATGCCGAATCGTCCGCGGTCAGGTTGCCTCCACTGCCGTCGGGATACAGGAAGCAGACAGAATAAAGAGTCTGAGCTCCCGGCAGGGCTTTCACATAACTGACAACCAACCCGGCAGTTACCATCTCTTCCAGAAGCTGTCGCCCAACGGGATCGTCACCCACCCGGCCCACCGGAATAGTGGCAAAAGCCGGACCCAGCAGGACGGCCACGTAATGAGCGATGATGTGGAGCTTGCAGTAATCGCGGCGGTCGAGGAATCGCCCGGCTCGGCTCTCCTCCCGGCCCAAGGTTTCGTTGCCCTTAAAAGAAAAGAAAGTGCCTGAGCCTATCCCGCCCACACCGATCATGGCCTGGTAACGAAGCCTGTCTTTTGAAAATCGTAAAGGATCCATGGGTCGGTGGTTGATCCTCGAATCCAAACCGATAGTGTCATCCGCGAGAATCCTGGCAAACTGGTGTCCCGCTCTAATTCTCGTCGATCCCCAGGTCCCACTCCGGGTGTTCGCTGATGGGATGGGAGGCTGTGGCAACGGTCGCCGTGAGCAGGGCATCGGAATGCTCTTGCAGGAGCGTCAGAGGATACTCGACAGTGACCGGGCCAAATAGTGCGACCCGCAGGGCCGTCTGCTTCCAGGCCCCTGTGTCGCTGAAAAGGCGAACCTTCCGGGCGGAGAGGCATTCTTTGATCCCCAGGGTGACTGACATAGGAGGGACAAACTGGTAGGCCGCACCAAAAGTCCGCTGGGCCAGGGCGAGAACCGTGTCCAGATTGTTGTCCTGGATCCGGGCGGTAGAATTTCGGAGATCCTCCAGGCTGATTCGGCTGAAGGGATGACGGCGGGTCTGGTTATAAGCCACATGCCCATCCTGCCCCCAACCACCGTAGGTGATATCAATGGGAGCTGACCAGAGCCGTTGACTCACCTCCTTGATATTGGTGGCATTCAGCCAGTGCCGTTGTTCTTCAGGGACCGCCAGGGAAGAGATGACCGGACCGTAAAAGTGCTCTTGCATGAATCCACGAAAACTGTAGGGATGCCTCCTGGGCAGTTCCCGCCCTTGCCAGTCCAGGCACTCATCCATGTGGAACACTTCCAGGCGACTCAAACCGACCTGTTCTCTGTTGACCAGGTCCGTAAACGGCTTATACCAGCAGGCCGGACCGCAGGGGATGATGGCACGGGTCGCCTCCCCCCGAGCATTGTGCCGTTCTATTTCATCGACCAGTTCCCGGGCCATGATCTCCCCCATTTCCACGGAATCCCGACAAAGCCGAAAGGGGATCTTCAGGCGGGGATTCCCTTCGAGATCTCGGAAAGGGATGCGACACCATTCGTACAACTCTTTTGCTTGAATCTCGCTCATTTGATTGTTTCCAGATTCGCTAAAGTGAGATGGGAGGCGGATTCGCGATCCAGGTAAATCGAGGCTCCCGGGTGGGTTCGCACGATGGAGGCCGGACACTGGGTGGAGACGGGCCCTTCGAGTGCCCTTTGCACTGCCTCCGCCTTTCGTAGATCAGGAACGCAGCTAATAATTCGTTCGGCACTGAGGAGGGCCGGACAAGTCAAGGTGAGCGCCCGCGGCGGTACTGATGACAGGTCCGGGAAATGCCCTTCGCCCACTTGTTGCAGACGGCACCGTTCGTCGAGGACTACCAGCTTCACCCAGAACGGGTCGCGGAAGTCTGCCGCATGGGGATCATTGAAGGCGATGTGCCCGTTTTCACCAAATCCGACAAAGCAAAGGTCCAAAGCGTCAGATTGGAGCAGCCCGGTGTAACGGTTGCACTCAGCAGCGAGATCCCCTGCGTCTCCTTCCAGGTAGTGCATTCGCCAGGGCCTGACCACGTCGGCCAGCCTGTGTTTTACCCAGAGCCGCAGGCTGCATGGATGGGTGGCCGGAATTCCCACGTATTCATCCATGTGCAGAACCTCCACGGCGTCCCATGGAACATCTGCCGTCCGAACCAGGGCGTGAATCAGTTCCAGCTGGGAGTTCCCTCCGGCCACCACTAATCGCGCCAAGCCTCGATGGGCGACCGTCCGGCGCAGGATTTCGACTGCTTCCGCTGCGGCCACCTGCCCCAGTTCAACTTTGGTGTCGAAAACCAGCACGCGGGCCTGATCGACCTTTAGAACCTGGGGGGATACACTCATTGAGCCGGGCTCCTTTTCACTCGACGGCTACGTTAGCAGACCGCCACCAGTTCGATTACACCAGGATCACTTCAATGTTGCGGGACCGGAGGGCCGCCACCACCTCCGGAGGCGCTTTGTCATCGGTGACCACCCGATGAACCGAATCCAGTTTGGAAATAACCGAAAGGCTCCTCTTTTGGAACTTGCTAGAGTCCGCGACCACGGTGACTTCGCGGGAAACTCGGATCATCAGCTCATTCAGCTTAGCTTCAAGCAGGTCTGGAGTCGAGAGACCGAATTCCGCGTCCAGCCCATCCACTCCCAAGAAAACCTGGTCGGCATTGAGGTCTCGCAGGGTCTGTTCCGCGTGAGGACCGACCAGAGAGTAAGACATCTGGCGGAGCATGCCGCCCAGCATGATGACTGAAATGTTGGGGAGGTTGGCCAGTTCCATGGCAATGTTCAAGGCATTCGTGATGACCGTCAAAGAACTCAGTCTGAGTTGTTTGATCTGGCGGGCGATTTCGGCCGTAGTGGTTCCAGAGTCCAGGATGATTCGCTGATCGGGGCGAACCATCTGGGCCACGGCTGCCCCTATTCGGACCTTTTCGGCATGGTGCAGAGTCTCCTTGAAGTTGATGGGGTAATCCAGCAGGGGGTTCAACCGCTTCACTGCCCCCCCGTGCGAGCGAACCAGCGCTCCACTCTCGGCCAATGCGTCCAGATCCCCCCGGATTGTCACGGCCGAAATACCGAAATGTTGCACGAGTTCGCCCACCGTCACACGTTCTTGTTGCTCCAGGAGCTCCAGGATCTTCCGGCGTCGTTCCTCAATCAAAAGCCGTGGCGATTCAGGGCCTGACATGGCAGATCTCCTTTGGATGCGTCGCGTCCCAACATTCGACCAACGCTGTAGTTTAAATCTTCTGTCAAGGTTCAAAGACGCGAAATTGGAATCTGTTGTAGGGCCTCAGTTACACAGGAAACCGGCTCCGTCAGGTGCCAGATGTTTGTAGCTAAGCGGCCATCATTCAGCAGCCAGGTCTCCTTCTCTATAAACATCTGGCTCCTGACGGAGCCCACACCGATGACGGGCCGATTGCTATCCGTCAATACCGGCCATCGCTGACCTCGTACTTCGTCGGTTTTCCCAAGTTGATCCCTCCAATTTCTACCCACTGGCCCACCCATTCCATCAGGAGTCCTAGTGGAACTTCAACTTCCCCCAGCAGATTGCGGCAACGGGACGCATTGCTGAGTAACGACACCGCCCCTTCTTCACCGCGAAACTGAATTGGCTTGCTCCACCTGGATGCGAAGAATCCGGCGGCTTCACGAACTGAGACCTTCTCCAGGCCGGTGACATTGAGGATTCGAGGTGGAGACTGGCATAGAGCCAGGCTGCGCAAGGCAAAGGAATTGGCATCTCCCTGCCAGATCACATTAAAGAAAGACACACCCAGATCGACAGGCTCTCCTGTGAAAACCTTCCAGGCAATATCGACCAGAACCCCGTAGCGAAGGTCGACCGCATAGTTCAGCCGGAAAAGAAGCATGGGGATTCCATGCTCCAGGGAGAAGAATTCCATGACCCGTTCCCGGCCCAGGCAGGATTGGGCATACTCTCCCACCGGCCCGGAAGGATCGGTTTCCACAGAACCCTGGCCTGACACCGCAATCAGGGGATAGACGTTTCCAGTGGAGAAGACCACCATCCGCGAATCCCGGAAGCGCATGGCCACGAAGGCGGGAACCAGAGTATTGCTGATCCAGGTTAAGTCAACCCGCTCGCTGGTTCCAAACTTTCTGCCGGCCATGAAGATGACGTTTTCGCAATTGGGAAGACTCTCGATCTGGCGGGAGTCCAAGAGGTCGCAGGGGAGCGTTTCGACACCTCCTTCCTCCTGCAGTCGGCGGGAAGATTCGGAAGAGAAACGGGAAACCGCCAGGACGCGACGTTTTACGCCAGCCTGATCGATGGCGCGCCGGGCCCGCAAGGCTAAAGACGGCCCCATCTTGCCTCCTGCCCCCAGGATCATCAAGTCTCCACTCAACTGGCGGATGAATTCCACGTCGGCCGGGTTGGGTCGCGAAAGTATTTCCTCCAGCTGCTGCTCGTTCTCAACCCCTCGGATCGATTGCAGAGTTTTTATCGTCATGCCTCAGATCCCTTTTCGCCATCCAGGATGTTCATTCGGAATCAGCTGGACCGTCAGGGAACCCGCTTCATCCAGCGGCTGCTCACAGGCCCAGCGAACCGCTCTGCGGATTGTTCCGCTAGCGACGATCTCGGCCCTGATCTTGACTCTCTGTCCCTCGATACCCTTCGGCATTAAGAAGGAGGCCTGACGTATACGAGCTGGATGCGGTTGGCCCGCATCCAGTCCACCACTGACAAGAACCCGGCCATCTTCAGTGGACACAGTTAGGATGAGGACGCCGGGAACTCCAGCCACTCCTTCGTTGGAAAGGGCAACGATCAGTTCGGTGCTTCCATAGCGTTTCCGCTGCCAGATCCATGCCGGACGCAAGCGGTAACCGAGGCGTTTCTGAAGAGTATTGAAACCTCGTGGAAACCGCTCGTGGTACCCTCTGAGGTTATCAGCTTCTGTCCAGAGTGACCAGTAGTTTGCCCCCATGTTCAGCGCATTCAGCATCGTCCGTTCCGCCAGGGTCACACCCGCCGAGTCTGCGGCTAGCTGCTTGTCTTCGAGAGCGTAATGACGGATGGAACCATCCTCCAGGATTGCCGCCAGCCAGGGAGGCCGGTTGGAGAGCATCTCGATTTGGATCGGCTCCTCCATCACGACGCTGTCGGAACGCAGCCAACAACCCGCACGAATCGCCAGATCCTGGATTTCGTGGTTCCCGACCCGGCTGATGTCGGGCTGAGTGTTCACTACCAGGCGAACCTTTTTCCATGTCTCCAGTTGCACTCGAGTCATGTCTGCGAACGTCTTCTCGGCCGTCGGATAATCCGGAAAGGGGTTGGGCAAGTTACTGGTATGTCCTTCCCCCCAAAATCCATACATCATCAGGTCCATGAATTCAACGGTGGAGTCGCCGTCAAATTCGGCGGCCAACAGCTCGTTGAGTTCCCGGAAGGCCTTTTGGAATTCCGGGTGGTCGTAGCGGGGCTCTACGAAATCGAAATCAGCCCGGCCCCGATATAAGTCCCTTCCGATTTTGGCCAAGGGCACCTTGTCGTGCAGAAAATCCGGGAGGGAAAGATGCATCGGCTGGATATTGGGGCTTGAGAGTTGGACACGAAATCCCATTCGGAGACCTCGTGAGCGCACAGCATCCCGAGTCAACCGCCAGATCGGGTGCAGGTCCAGGCGACCGGCCTGACGCTGCACGTCCCGCCAATCGCAACGAATGTAGAGCACGTCCACAAAGGGAAGGCCGGCCAGCTTGTCCACATGCTGCTCTAGGGATTCAAGTCCTTTTCTGGCCGCGAGAGAAGGACCGCTCTCTTCCCAAGTGTAACCCACCAGCCCCAGACCCCAGTTGCGCACAGCCTTTTCAGAGGGCGTTGTCGTGAGGAGGGTATACCAGCCTTCATCCTGGTCGATACTAAAGGGACCCTGGTTCAGGCGGTTGGGGACTTCAGGCCCTGGCCCAAAGTCATAACCATCCCAGCGATGCGCTGGGACATCGGCCCGGCTTGAGCCAGCGGTGCTCGACATCAATGCCAGGGCCGCTCCAGCCTTCACAAAATTCCGTCGGTCCATGGTTGAGATCCTTTTTCCATGAAAGATGAATCGCGGGATTTGGAGAACCTAATGGAAATACGCTCCTCCAGGCAACAAGTATTGGATCGGCCAAATCTCCTTTTTTTGCTCGACCAGCGCTGACCAATAGCCGGAGGTTCTCACTTGCCGGGGGGCCAGCGCTACTCCAGGGATCACCTCAGCGATGGAATTTGCCAACAAGCCTGCTTCAGGAGAGGCTGCCACACTCAGGTCCGAGATTCCCAAATGCAGAGAGGCGAATCGAGTCACGATTTCGGCGTCCTCAATCATCTGCAGGAAGTAAGGCCTTCCTGTCAGCAGCGAGTTGTAAACATAATTGGCCAGCACGCTGGAAAGCGGATTCGCATAAGCCTCCTCCCAGTCGCCACCGACCAGAGCAGGGTCGTCAGGAGAAGAAGCTTTATAGAGCATGCGGTCTTCGCCCAGCCCGCGGAAATCCCAGGAGAGCACCTGGTACCCCTGGTCAATCCACTGTCGCACCTCTGCCCATTCCTGGGCGGTGACCTTGCCTCGAAGAGTAAACCAGAGCAGCGCACGAACTGGCGAAGAAGAGGGACCGGAGATACGAAGGAGTGGCAGAGCCAGCCCGCCGCTGTGGCGGAGCAGGTACCTCTCGATCCGG
>JBGPHY010000315.1:0-6707 GCA_041484625.1 Terriglobia bacterium
AGGCAGCACCCTGAAAATCTCATCGGCTTCTTATCGGTCGATCCGACCCAACCCGGTTGGCAGGATGAACTTCATCAAGGACATCAAGATTTCAAGCTCAAGGGAATTAAGCTTCTCTCCATGTATGCCGGATTTAAGCCCACTCAACCTGAGCTCGACTATCTTTGGGAATATGCCACGCGGAATCATCTGCCGGTCCTTCTACACACGGGAACCACTTTCGTCGACAAGGCCCCGCTGGAGTGCACTCTCCCAAGACTGCTCGATGATGTAGCGATCCGCTTTCCTAAGGTGAAAATCATCATGGCTCACCTCTCTCACCCCTACGAGGGAGAGTGTGTGGTCACCATCCGCAAGCATCCCAATGTTTATGCCGATTGCTCGGCCTTGCATTACCGGCCTTTCCAACTCTACCATTCTCTCATGTTGGTGCAGGAGTATGGAGTGTGGGACAAGGTCTTATTTGGGAGCGATTATCCCTTTACTACTGTCGAGGCCAGCCTGGACGGCATGAGAAGACTGAATGAAATGCTGCAAGGCACGGCTCTTCCCCGCCTGGATATGGACCAGATGGAAGCCATGTTCTTTCGAAACACGTTAGATATTCTCGAGATTGAGGTGTGAAATGGAAACCTTGATATTTGTCAGCGCGCTCTGTTTGGTTCTTACAGCAACGATAGGCCTGGAGAACAGGGCTCCGGCTCTGCCCAAGGAAATTCCCTCCTATCCGGTCGTGGCCAACATCGATTTTGCCGAAGGCCCAATCTTTGACTCTCTGGGAAATCTCTATTTCGTCAACTATGTGCGGAACGGGACGCTGGGGAGGATGACGCCGGACGGGACAGTCACTGTCTGGTGTGAAACGGGTGGGCAGGTAAACGGTTTGAAGGTTGACTCCGAGGGTTTTGTCATCGGCGCTGACGCTGGAGCGAAACGCGTGCTGCGAATTCATCCGGATGGAAAACAAATTGAGGTTCTGACGGGCCGCTACGAGGGCAAACCGTACCACAGCCCCAACGATGTATGCCTTGACATGGCGGGAAATATCTACTTTTCGGATCCGTCCAATGAAACTCCTGAAGCGCCAATCGGCGGAGTTTATCGTATTGACCGGAACCGAAAGGTGACTCGACTGCTTTACGGTTTGAAGTATCCCAACGGTCTAGCTGTCTCGCCTGATCAAAAGCAACTCCTTGTGGCTGAGACCATGACCAATCGGATCCTGGCGTATGACTTCAATCCCGATGGCTTCCTCGGACCCCAAAAGACCCTTTACCAATTCCCAAACTCCTCTGTCGACGGCATCATGTTCGATGAATACGATCGCCTGTGGGTGGCGCGCTGGCTCAATGGCACTGTCGATGTGATCACCCTTGACGGGAAGCTGGTCGCGGAATTACCCGCAGGCGGCACGAAAGTGACCAATCTGTGCTTCTGGGGCAAGAGCGTTTATGTGACAGTGGCAGGAAATCATTCCATCCATCGCCTGGACGTGGGAGTGGGCGGCAAGGCGTACACGAAATGAAAATCACGGGAATAAAGACCCGATTAATGCGCATCCCCTACACCGAATTCCTTCGGGCAGCCTACGGAGGCCGCACCCACGCCTCTTATCTACTGGTCGCCATTGAAACCGATGAAGGAGTTGTGGGTTACGGAGAACATGATGGCCTCTTTTATGAGACCGCGGAAGCCTTTATCCACGCGGAGTTGAAGCCCTTGCTTATTGGGGAAGATCCCCTGCAGATTGAGTTTTTAAGCCACAAGCTGGAACACTTCCTGCTTTGGAACACCTTCGCAGCCTACCCTATGGCGGCCGTCGATATGGCCCTATACGACATTAAGGGGAAGAAACTGGGGTTGCCGGCATACGAACTGCTGGGAGGTTTATACCGCCAGAAAATGGAAGTCACGGGCCTGATTCACATGCACGGGATTGAAGAAGATGTGGCTTCTGCCGTCAAATTCAAACAAAGAGGATATAAGGTTCTCAAAATCAAAGTAGGGTTCGACCTTCCAAAAGACATGGAGCGGCTGGCAGCTATCCGTGACGCGGTGGGACCTGACATGCCCTTTCGCATCGACCCCAATATGGCGTGGAGTCCGCGCACAGCCGTGCGGTGGATTCGAAGGATGGAGAAATTTAACCTGCAATGGGTGGAACAGCCCGTGCCTTCGTGGGACATCAAAGGACTCTTGGAGGTGGCCAGAGCTATCGATACGCCTCTGTCAGCCGACGAGAGTTGCATGACGGTTCGCGACGCTCTGGTCCTGGCAGAATCGGGAGCCATCGAGGCCTTTAACGTCTATCTGACCGAAAGTGGAGGGATCACGCGGGCACGGGAAATCGCGGCAATTGCCAACACCGCCGGGATTGCCTGCGTGCTCGGTACCTGGGGAGAAGGCGGGGTGGGCCAGGCGGCGGCGTTACATCTGGTGGCCAGTTCGAGAAATTTTGCGCATGCCTCAGACTCGGCCTACGGATTGGTCGCTGACGATTACATCACTCATCCCTTTGAATTCGATCAGCAAGCCTGCCTATCCGTGCCCCATGGCCCGGGACTGGGCGTGGAACTGGACCAGGAGAAAATTGAAAGGTACTCCAGGATCGAAGGCGAAGACCGCGTCTTTGCGGCAGGTCCCGGCGATCGCTTTATCCCTCGATCGAGAATGATCTTGTGACCAAACCTACTGACGAGGAGTTGAAATCCCTCCTGGCGCGAGTCGCCAATGCCTCCCTTTACTATCCTGAATATCGTTACAAAGCTTGGGGCTACGGGGAGTGGATTGCCATGGAAGGGTTGTTGCTGGCTGCGGCAGTCTGCGAAAACGCCAGGTATGCAGGTTTCGTCGAGGGTTTGGTCAGCGGCTGGATTTCAAAGAGAGAACGACTTCTGCCGACAGACCATGTTGCTCCAGGCGTTGCCATGCTCTGGCTGTACGAGAGCACTGGAGAGAGGATCTATCTGGAACGTGCGCACGCTCTGGCAGATTTGCTCTTGAGTTCGCCCCGATCGTCACGTGGGCCACGGCTCTTGCGGCCAGATGCCAATACCCATGTTTATGTGGATTGCCTCTATTCGGATCCAACGCTCTTTTGTAAGCTGGGATTGATGACGAAAGACACGCGCTGGTTCCTGGAAGCCGTCAACTACACTCGGGAGTTCTGGGATGTTTTGCTGGATCCACAAATCCCTCTTCCTTACCATGGCTACAGCGACAGAACTCATTCCCATATCGGTCTGCTGTGGGGGCGCGGCGCAGGCTGGGCGTTGCTCGGGCTGGTGGATGAACTGGCGGACCTGCCTGGCGAGACGCCCGGAAGGGATGGGCTTCTCAGGAACCTGCAAGAAATGGCCGAGACTCTCAAGATCTTGCAGGATGCCGATGGGAACTGGCACACCGTCCTCAACCATCCCGAGACCTATCTTGAGAACTCAATTGCTGCGTTCGTCTTTGCCGCCTTCAGAAAGGCGATGCGATTCAACCTGCTGGACTCCTCCTTCACCCAATGCGCGGCCAGAAGTTGGGAGGCGATGACCCGCGGGATTCAACCCAACGGTCAGATTCTGGTTTCAGAAGCTACGCCAGAAGGAGATCTGGCGCTTTACCAGTCCTTGAAGCTGGGAGTGTATCCCTGGGGGCAGGGAGCTTTGATGCGAGCAATCGTTGAGGAGATCGCGGGGCGGAGGTGACAGGTGTCGGTCCTGCAGGTGGCGCGCAATGCGCTCCCTATCCCCACGATGTTCTCACGCAATAATGAGAGGTTCGACCATGTTGAGATTCCAGAATAAAACAGTCATTGTTACTGGCGCCTCCTCCGGCATTGGCCTGGCTTGCGCGCGCCGCTTTGTCACAGAAGGAGCCAAAGTCCTCAATGCCGATATCCGTCAGCCTTCGTCGGAAGCCGAGGCGACGTTCCGCAATCTGCCAGGCGAGTGGAGTTGGATCGAAGCTGACCTGGGAGACAGCGAATCTCCCACTCAAGTGGTTAAGCAGGCGCTATCTCGTTAGGGGGGAGTGGATATATTGGTCAATAATGCAACCTACGTGAGCGATCAGTCCGGAGCCTTGCTGGATGCCAGCTTGGAACAGTGAAAGCGTCAATTTGACATCTCGGTTAAAGGCACCTTTCTGATGACCAAATTGGCCCTTCCCGAAATGATCAAGCGAGGGGGAGGAGCTATAGTGAATATCAGCTCCATCGGAGGGATCAATCCATTTAACCAGGGTGCGGCTTATTGCACCGCCAAAGCTGCGATTTTGCAATTCACTCGATCTGTGGCGGTCGATTATGGACTCCAGGGAATTCGATGCAATGCCGTCTGCCCCGGAGCCACCGACACGCCGACCTTCGGCTCCATCAAGAACGTTCCCTACGAGCTGGCCGATCGCGAGGCCAGGACTGCCTTGGGGAGGATTGGCCAGCCGGAAGAGGTGGCTGCAGCAGTCGCATTCCTGGCATCTAACGAGGCTTCTTATATCACTGGAGCTACGCTAGTGGTCGACGGCGGCTGGATCACTTCCCAATGGAATCCTCGCCTGGGCCCGCGAGGTGTGCCATTTCCGACCTCAGGTTCTTAGAGATTGCTTAAACAGAATGACGGCAGCTCCGATTTCTCAAATCACCACGAAGACACAAAGGCACTAAGACTATAGCGACTTGAAGAATATAGTGACGCTACCTCCTCACCCCAGTCCCTCTCCCCCCGGCGGGGGAGAGGGTGACCGAAGGTCGGGTGAGAGGGGAGATGTCGCTATGAAATGCAAGAGTCAATAGTACTTTCAGCTTGGCTTGAACGACTCCGATTAAGGTCACTGGCAAGTCCAAGCGGGTTTGATCTTTAGGCTGTCTGAGAGGACCACTAGGCTCAGGACTGCAGAAACCGCTTTACGTGCTCTACTTGTCCTGATGGAATTCCACGAAGGCTCTGGCTACTGACTTCACGACTGCCGCGAGGTATGCCTCGCCCCGCTTGGCATCAGCCCGATCAGGGCTATCCGTGTAGCCGTCGATACTCTGCCAAAAACCGTGCTCTTCTATGCGGCAAGGCTGGCTGAAGCCACGCGGATCTGATCCAGTGGCTTCAGATCGATGCGGGCGTGGTTCCCTGACCAGGTCCGGCCGGAGAGCCATCACTTGCGAGGTCTCAAAGGCGCCGGCGTGACCTGGCAAGCGGCCGGGCAAATGGGCGCCTTCTTCAACCAGGGCATCCCAGGCCACGGTCCAGTAGGAAGCTGCCGCCAAACGGCATGGATGCTTCAGGGCAATATCCCTCACTACTAACTGGATCAGTTCGCTATTTCCACCATGGCCATTGAGGAAAAATATACTCCGGAACCCGCAAGTAATAAGGGATTCGACCAGGTCATTTAGAACACGGTAGTAAGTGTCCGTTCCCAAAGACAGGGTGCCGCCAAAGGGCAAATGGTGATGAGAAGAACCGAATGGCAAGGTTGGGGCAACCAAAACGGAGATTTGAGCTGCTGCCTCCGTGGCGGCGGCACGGGCCAGATACTCAATCGTAAAGAAATCGGTTCCAACCGGCAGATGCGGCCCGTGTTGCTCGATCGCACCTGCAGGCAAAACCATCAATGTCCGAGGGGCAACTGTTCGAGCCTCTTCACGGGTCAATTCTTCAAGTAGTATGCGCTTGGTTAACAAGGTGTTATTTTCATCTCCTGATGTAATCGGTCAAAAGGGGTGAAAGAACTCCATCGGTGTTGGCTCGCCAGTCGCGGTACCGTGAAGAGAGAGCATCGGGGGTGATTTTTCTTCACGGCCTCCGTACGCCGAACCTTTTCCACCTGTACTTCACACCGACTGAGCTTCGTCGACGTCGGGTGACCCCGTCAGGTATGCCTATTCTGTCACCTCAATCCAGTAGATCTCATAGGGGCGGAGTGTTACACGAAGCAAATCGTGCTCAAGACTCGAGACCGCTCCGTTCCGAATTTGCTCCAAGTTATTGACAGCGCTTTCAGGGTTGAGTCGCACCACCCTTACGTTGCCTTTTCTCTCAGAAGGAAGCTGCACCGTCACTTCGTACGGCTTTCCTGCACCTTCCGGAGGAAAATTCCACAGGACCACGTTGACCCACGATCCGCCGCGCGCCGCAAGCGCTATGATTTCAGGGCTTGTGCCGGTAACAGGCAGTTCCTGTCCCTTGATAAGACTCAGAAGCTTGAAAGCGTAATAAGCCGGCCGCATCCGACCCTGGTTGTCGTAAAGGCCGTCATATTGCGGCATTTCGTTCCACCAGCGTGCCATGAATGCAGTGCCCAGCTCAGACAGGAACCTGGAGAAGACTGCCGGGTCAACGAAATAGTCGCGAATATGGTAATAGGATGACCGGGTGAGTCCCTTCTTGTAGAAAACCAAAGTTGTTTCCAGGACGAAAGCGGGCTGGAAGTACGGATTCATGATCGGGTTCCCCAGTGACATGTTCCACTGGTCGATCATGGTTTCAGTGTTGCTTAATTTGAAATGCTTCGCCAGCTTGGCCTTCATGCTGTCAATCAACTTCCCGAATTCCCCGGGATCGTTGCTATATGTATGGAAGCAGAGAAAATCCAAAGGCGCCTCGCCCCGGCCGGCGGAATCGATGAGTGCATCTATAAAGGAGCTCTTGTAGTAAACGAGCGCCGAGCCTCCGACCTTAGCTTTTAGATCAGCGCAGCGAATAGCGCTGACCGTATGCTGGTAG
>JBGPHY010000316.1:0-6705 GCA_041484625.1 Terriglobia bacterium
TCGGGATCGTCATCGATCATCAGTATCTTCGCCATGCTTGTTCTCTCCTTGATGCGAACCGCCTTAGGGTTATGTACGGGCCGCCTTTCCTGCGAGCTCTGGGATTCCCGTGCGCCTCCTCGACCTCGCAAGTACCTTGCTCCTCACGATGCACACCCTCACGGCGCCTCCCGAGCCAGAACAGGGTTTAACCTTTGGTATTCCTCAAGAAAGTCGTCAGATAGGTGCTGAGCAGCCACCTTTTTCGGCACAACCCCCAGCGCCAGGGCCACCCCGTAAACAATCGCCTCCGGACGCGGTGGGCAGCCGGGAATGTAGTAGTTCACGGGAAGAACCTTGTTCGCACCTCCAAGGACGTTGTAGGAATCATGCCAAATCCCTCCACCGCACGCGCAGCTACCCACAGCGAAAACCAGCTTCGGTTCCGGCACGGCTTCCCACAACCGTTTCACATGGGGAACGATCTGGCGAGTTACCCCGCCGCAAACTAACAGCACGTCGGCGTGGCGGGGGGAACCCACGAGTTTGACGCCGAATCGCTCGGCATCATAGTAAGGTGTGAGGACATCGATCACTTCAATGTCACAACCGTTGCAGCCCCCCAGGTTCACGTGGTAGACCCATAGTGACTTAGGCAACACTTTCATGAAAGCGCTGCGAAGACTCGTACTGAAAGCGTTCATGTTCTACCTCACGTTTCTCCCTCACGCGGCCTTTAAGGCGAGAATCGACCTTGCGGCGCTGTCGAGCACCGAAAAGACCCACTGGGGAAAGATGCCCAGCAACACGATCAAGGCGGTCAAGAGAATCATAGGGCCCAACATCGCAAGCGGGATTTCCTGTTTCTCTGCCCTCAGAGCCGCAACCTTCTCCGATTCATCGCACCAGAAAATTCGATGGGCCGCCCAAACAAGGGTAGCAAGCGTCAAAGGACCGGCGAATGCGGTTATACCCATGGCCCACCATAGCCTTGCCTTGGCCAGCGCAAGAACGATTGTATATTTGCTCATGAATCCGGCGAAAAGCGGCAGGCCGCCTATGGAGAGTGCCCCGATGAAGAAACACGTCGCTGTCACCGGCATCTTGCGCGAAAGACCACCCAGGTCGGAGACCTTTCGGAGGCCGAGCCGGTAAATGATCGCGCCTGAACAAAAGAAGAGAAGGGCCTTGGCGAGAAGGTGAGTCACAGCATGGAACAAACCACCGTAAATGCCGAGGTAGGTCCCGAGGCCAATCCCGGCGAATACGTACCCGATCTGGCTGACAGACGAGTAAGCCAGCAGCCGTTTCAAGTCATCCTGGGCAAGGGCCATGAGGATCCCGAGGACGATCGATGTACAGGCAAACGCTTCCACCAATACCACAACCGGCGGATAGGGCGAAGTGAATAGCGTCACGGTTCTTGCAAAGCAGAACGGACCAATGGTGATAACGAGGCCCGAAAGGAGTGCCGAGATGGGAGCAGGGGCTTCGGAGTGCGCGTCCGGCAGCCAGGTGTGGAACGGCATCATTCCCCCTTTGGTGCCGAAGGCACAGACAAAACAGGCCACCACGGTCAGTGCGAGGGGAGCCGGGATGAGCATTACCAGCCTTCCCATTTCGAGCAGGTTGATCCGCGCCGCACTGGGGTTGGCGGTGGTCATCTTGGCGAAGATCAGGACTCCTCCCATCACGGCAAAAAGCGTGGCCATGACCACCAGCAGGTTGTATTTGAAGGATGCGATCAAGGCATATTTCGTCCTGTAAGTTGCCACGAGGAGCGAGATGGTAATAGTGGCGATCTCAATCACGAGGAACATGAAAAATAGATGGCTGATTGTCACCGTCCAGGTCATGAAGGCGCAAAAGACAAGCAGGAGAAAGTAGTAGAAGCGGACCCCCCTTTCCGTGACGGTGCCTTTCTCGCACTCGTGCTGCATGTAGGCGAACGAATAGATCCCCACCGCAGAGACCAGAAAGAAGGTGCAGCAGATCATCAAACAGGTTAGGACATCAGCATAGAGGAACCCGCCCCAAGCCGTGAGGATAACGGTTGTTTTTTCGGGGAGAAGCAGGAGTTGAATCAGGAGTACTAAGCCCGATGCCAAGGAGGGCAAGGTCCCCGCCAGGAAGGCGACCCGCCGCCCCGCCTCGCCGCTTTCCGCGAAGGCGACAAACATTGCTGCCAAAAGTGGGATGAAGGGGATCAGTGGCAGCAGCAGGGAACCTTCTTTGAGCATGGCAGCACCCTCACTTATTCGAACGCAACAACCAATCCGCGTCTACGCTCTGGAACCGTTCAGCGAGAAGGCGGATCGCATACAGCATCGCGAAGACGGTTGCGATGACCTTCGTGAGAACCTCGATTTCAACCATTGAAAAGAAACTAGGGACCATCTGAACCAGGGTCAAGTGTACCCCGGCTGTCATGAAAAGCAGACCCAGCACCAGTTTGAAGAGGTGGCGGCGAGAAATTAGCACGATGATACCGTAAACGAACAAAAGGATCACGCCCAGAAGATTCAAGCTGACAGTCTGATCCAAGTTTTCAATTGGACTCGTGGATAGCACGAGGCTGAAACTGGAGAGCGAACTGACCACGGCGATCAACACAACGGCCAAAACTGCGAAAACGATCCTTCCCCCAGGGGACATACGTTCTTCCAGAGGGATTCTTTTCGCCGTGTACATCAGTCCGCCCTGAAGGAACGGAAGAATCCACGTGTTGACAAGGCATAGTCCCGCCCAGATGAAAAGGTACTTGTTTTCGGCAGATACGGCATAGGTGACGTAGATGAGAATCAGGCAGCAGCTATGTGCAACGTAATAGTACGTTGACTGAACAAGCGCGCGGGTTTCGACCGCCAGCACGGCAAAGCCTATGGCCCCAAGGGTCAGTACCAGCACCAGGAGCGAGCCTGGAAAGGTCATAGCGAGGCCTCCGATTCAGGTTCGACGGGCTTGTCCTTCCACTTGTCGCAAAGGGCCTGGACCCGCCTTTCGTGATAAGCCCGGGGAGCTGGAGGGTCGAGCGGCGTTTGGGTCCTGTAGCAGCGTCCGCAACGACTACATGAGGCCATGAAGACTTCTACGGTCATGGTGAGGTCGAATATGTCATCGGTGGCGGTCTCAAACAGCCGGGCCATGGTTACGGCATCCTCGGGACAAGCCTCGGCGCAGCGGCCGCAATAGGTGCACTTTGCCAGATCCCATGCGAACCGGGCCAGGGGACCCTCATCCACGACAGAAATCAAATTGGAGGTACAGACACTCACGCATCCCCCGCAGCCGATGCACCGCCGAGCATCGACTTGGGGGAGCCCTCTGAAGGCACTCGGTGCTTCTACCGGAGAATGCGGATAAGGGAGGGTAACCCGGCCTGCGGACAGGCAAATTGCCGCTTCTTTGAACTTGCCGCGCAAAAGCTTCAAACCGAACATGGCCTGCTCCTTCCTTTCACAATCCGAAAGCGGCGAGCCCCATGCCGAGGAGCGCAACGCCGATCAGCCCTGCGAAAAAGCGAAGCGACTGGTCAATTCTCAGACGTGGGTTGGTGGCATCTATGAGCACAACAAAAAGGCCGAGAATTAATACCGCTAGGAAGTTGATGGCAAAGCTAACCACAGAACCAATCCAACCCCAGCCGGCGAAGTGCGGCCAGCCCACAAAAAGATTAAAGAAAAGTGACCCGAAGAAGAGCTGTTTCATATAAAAGGTCCACTTGAAGAGCGCGAGCGAAGGACCACTGTACTCGACGAATGGACCGCCCATGATCTCCTGTTCCGCTTCCGGTATGTCAAAAGGCAGTTTGCCGAGCATCGCCTGCATGGCAAACAAATAACAGATCAGGCCGAGGACGAAGGAGAATCGGAACGACGTGCCGACCAAGCTCGAGAGCAGGGCCGTGTGACCACTCACACCCACGATCAACAAGCTGATGAGGATCACCGCCTCGATGGTAATGAGCATCATCATCTCGCGGCTGCTGCCGATGTGTGAAAACGGGCTGGAATGAGAGAGTCCCCCGGCCATAACACAGGTGGAGGAGAAAGTGATGAGGTAGATGAACAAGAAGAGGTCTCCGGCCCTGGCAGCCGGGGCAGCTACGCCGTAGGGAACGAAGAGCGATGCGGCCAACACAGAAGCAAAAGCCGCGGGCGGCGCGAGCCGAGCGACAAGGCTTGGTGTGCTTGACAGATCCTCCTTTACCAGAAGCTTCGCCAGGTCAAGATAGGGCTGGCTGACCGGAGGTCCCTTGCGGGACTGGATAAAGGCCTTGATCTTCCGGATCACCCCCTCCAGCAGTGGGGAGGCCAAGAGCGTAAGCCCGATATAGGCGCTCGCCTTGAGTGTCGTGACAATCGCTGGATTCATCGCCTGCTCCTCCCTGCCCGGTCCCACCGGCGGCGTGCCATGTCGCTGAGCTCGCGCCCGGTGATGATCCGGACACTGCGGGAACGAACGTCCACAACTTGAACGCGCTCGGTGCAGGAGAAGCAAGGGTCCATGCTCCCAAGCGTGATCGGCAGGTCGGCAATGCTCATTCCTTTGAGCGAAACTCCCAGGGCTTGGAGGTTGGCATAAGTCGGAGCTCTCACGCGCCAGCGGTAGGGACGGGCATCCTCACCGGTGAGCACGTAGTGGATCACTTCCCCGCGCGGTGCCTCAACTGCCGATATCCCCTCGAGCCCGGGGGGGATGGCTTCCGTGAACTCCACATGGATGGGCCTTTCTGGCATCTCGGCGAGCAACTGCTTAACCTCACGGATCGATTCCAGGGTTTCCTCGAGCCTCACCAGCGTGCGGGCTGCCACGTCGCATGAATCCTTCCATATGCCTCTGACCTCGATGCGGTCATAGGCAGCGTAAGGATGATCGATCCGGGTATCGATGGGCTGCCGCGAGCCGCGTGCGGTGGGGCCCACAGAACCGAGGTCCCGGGCATCTTGTGGGGTGAAGACGCCTACCTTTGAAAGCCGCATGAGAAGCGGGGTGTCGTCGATTACCGCGGAGATAACTTTCAACCACTCGCGCTCGATCTTGCCAACGGTCTCGAGGATTTCTGAGTGACTTTCTTTCGGAATGTCACGCCTGACTCCACCCACCACGTTCATTCCATATGTCTTGCGGTTCCCCGTAATCTTCTCCATGAGCCACATTAGGGGTTCTCGCATCCGCCACGTCTGCATGAGGACCGTGTCGAAGCCGAGAATGTGGCCGGCGATCCCAAGCCACAGAAGGTGACTGTGGATCCGCTCGAGCTCCAGGACGATGGAACGGATGTACTTGGCGCGTAGTGGGACGTCAGTCCCCGCGGCATTCTCCACCGCCTGCACATAAGACGTCGAATGTACAAACCCGCAGATGCCGCAGATCCGCTCGGCCAGGAAGGGAATCTCGTTGTAAGTGAGCTTCGAGTCACCCAACTTCTCGATGCCGCGGTGGTTAAAGAACCCGCGGTAGTCGAGCCCGACCACTTCCTCCCCTTCGACGAAGACCTTCAGGAATGCCGGCTCCTCGAGGACCGGGAAGAAGGGGCCGATGGGAACGACGACCACGTTGCCCTTGGGCACAGCCATTGGCTGTGCCACGTTGTTTGCCGGTTCGGGCCGGATGTTGTAAGGGACGTCGCGTCTCAGAGGATGGATCCCTTCGGGCCAGTCGTCTGCCAGGACGAGCCGACGTGGATCTGGGTGCCCCTCAGCCTTTATGCCCAGAAGATCCTGGAACTCCCGTTCGGCCCAGCCGGCGGCGGGGACCCTGGGCGTTATGGAACCGACCTTGGGATCCTCGGCCGAAGTGTAGGCACGCAGCACGACCCATGTCTTGCAGCGGTCCTGGGAGAAGAAGTGGTCCACCCTGAACCCCTTTCCGGCTCGACGAAAGTCCGTCCCGGCACTGATCACGAACCGCGCGTCGAGGGTCTTGTCCAAGAAGGCCGAGGCGTCTGGCAGATCACCGGGAGCCACCGTGACCATGACCGCCGACGCGTGCAATTCGGAGCACTCCAGCGCGCTATCGCCAAGATGAGAGCGGATGTCCTGTAAGATCCTGGAAGATTCAGTCATACTAGAACCCCTTTACCGTGAAAGCACGAACAGCAAAACAAACGACGCGGCCAGGCCGATCAGGGTCCACGCAGGGTAGACCTGCGGGAGGCCGACGCGGCTCCTTGCCAACCAGCGGAAAAGACCCAACATCCCTTTTACCAGCGGGTAATAACACCATCCGTCGGGGTTGAGCACTCGCGTCACGACGGGCCACCTCTGCGGGCGCCACGCCAGTCTCCACTCCGGAAGGATTAAATGCACGAACTTCTTGAAGGGGGTGTAGTAACTATCGGCCCGGAATCGGATTTCCTCCGTTGGCACCTCAGACCCGCAACTCCAGGTGGCCACAGCACGTTGAGGCGATGCGGCCAGACGTCGGATCCCCACTGCCAATACAAATGCGGCGACGAAGATCGACCCTACGATAAGCGGGGACCATAGCCCTACCACGGCACCCTCGTCATGCACCTCCAGGCTCAGCGACCGCGACCCAAACAGGTTGTTGAAACCAGCCAGTACACCAGGGCCAGTCAGTGCGGCTGCCGCACGGTAGCATAGCTGGGCACCAGCGTAGGGGAAGAGCCCCAATCTCACACAGAGGAGGGCCAGGAACAGCTGGCTTGGGCCGAGCCATGGCCCTTCACTAACCGGTTTCGCTGCCAGCACCGTTGGGGAA
>JBGPHY010000317.1:0-6703 GCA_041484625.1 Terriglobia bacterium
GTGAAGAGAGGGGATCTGGCCAGGGTCCTGCGCCTTGGGTGGTGACTAACTGGCATCTCCCGCTTTGATTGACACCAGACGAACAGGTTCGTCGTAGAGGGCGCCGCCCTCCCCGAGGTCTGTAATGCGTGCCCTCAACAAGACATTGGCACAACGCCCTTCCCGCCAGTGGCCGCCCTTGGGGACCAATACCACGTCCTTACGCTGCCGGGAATCGTGGCTCAGCACCACCTTCATCGACCCCACGCGGGATTCAAGCTGGCACAGCGCGCCATCCTCGATTCCGTTGGCCGCATCGGGATGCACTGTTGCCACCGCGGGGCCGGTCTGGGGGATAGCCCATTGGGATGACTGGGACTTCTCCGACGATAGCGACATCAAACAAAGCGGAAAAGCCTCGGATGATTCCGGTCCAGGAGGCGCTTCGGTCAGAAGGTTAACTCGGCCGCTGATTGTCGGAAAACGGCGGTCCGCAAAGAGTATCCGTCGCGGGAGGGGATTGCGCACGGGCCCTGACTCCAATTGCTCCAAGGTCACACCGTGGGGCTCCAGCTTCGGAGCAATCATCCGGCGTTTCCACTCGCGGGCAGTGCCGGCCATTACTTCTTCGAGCCCCACCCGAGATGCCAGTCCCTGGATGATCTCCAGATCGCTCCTGATGCCCGGTGGTGGAGGTACCACAGGCGTGGCTGCGCCGATCCAATGGTGCCCATAAGCACCCAGCAGGTCGTCGGCCTCCAACAGCGTGGTGGTGGGAAGAACCAGGTGAGCCAGGCGGGCGGTGTCCGTCAAAAATGAATCGACCACCACCACAAACTCCCTGGAACTGAGCGCCCTGACCGTGGTCTCCGATTCCGGCAACATGGCGACGGGATTGCCTGCCGTGACCCAGACGGCACGAATGGCAGGGTGGTCCATGCCCAGCACTTCCGGTCCGAACAAGGGTTCACAGACGGTGCGCGGCGCAACTGCTGCTCCGCGAATAAACGACAAATCAAAAGCGCCGCGGCGCTTGAAATAAAAAGATACACCTCCTCCGGCCATTCCGATATTCCCGGAAACGGCACTCAGCGCATCCAGGGCGCGAACAATTCCGGCGCCGTTCAAGCGCCGCCCCATGCCCCAACCCACCAGGATAGCGGTGGGACGATCCTCACCCAGGCGCGTGGCCAGATCAACGGCAGCGTTTTCAGCCACGTCGGCCAGCTGGCACCATTCCGCCACAGAATGACTTTCCGCCAGCTGGCGGAACCTCTCCAAGTGATCACAGTAATCGGGTGCCTGCGGATCCACCCAGTTCTGTTCAAAAAGGAGACGAGCAACTGCCATAGCCAGAGAGAAGTCTCCGCCGGGACGTGATTGGATGAACTTCTCACAAAGCGCAGCCGTTTTGTGATAGACGGGATCGATCAGGACCAGACGCGCTCCTCTCGACCTGGCATCTTTGAGGATGGGCACCAGGTGAGGACTGGAAGTGAAAACATTCTTGCCCCACAGCAGAATATTCCGCGAGTTGAGAAGGTCGAAGACATCGTGGCTGTCTTCTTCTCCAAAGTCCAGCTCCTGGGCTGCATCTCCAGCCCCGGAACAAATGTCACCCCGCTTGATGGTGACTGGGCCAAATCGCTCAAAGAAGTACTCTGACAAGTGCTTCAACAATCCCAAAGAACCTCCGCTGCGGTAATGGAAAACGGCAGCAGCCCCGGATTCCCGACGAATCTTGAGAAGCCTCTCAGCCGCGTGGTCCAGCGCCTGCTCCCAGGAAATTGGATGGAATGTTCCCCCGACCCGGAGGAGCGGAGAAGTCAGGCGCTCGGAGGAGTACTGGGTGGAAAGGAACAGACTGGTTCGGTAGCACAGGAATCCCCGCGTCACGGGATGATCTTTGTCCCCGCGGATCCGCAGGACACGGCCATCTTCCACGGTGGCCACAATCCCACAGGCGTCAGGGCAATCGCGGTTGCAGAGAGTCTTGTGGTACTTGACCATAGCCGGACTTTCCTTCTTCGAGATTCAGGTTGATAAAGAATGATCTCACAACCGCCTGGGAGTGGCAACTCGAATAAAAGGCAGCACCCTGCCTGCCCCGCACGGGTCAACTCCTGGCCTTATGCTCCGACTCCAGCATCACAAGTCCAGACCGAAGGGCTTCGGGAATCTTCAACAGGAATTCGAGAGTTGAATCCTGTCTGACTTCTGTGTTAAAACTTATCGGTTTTAATTCACAGGCACTTTTACGGGTACCATTCGGAAGCTTTTCCCTAAGCCAAGCCTTCGATGAGGAAACAAGATCCCGTTGCGGTTGTATTGTTCCAGCTAGGAGGACCCGACTCGCTGGAGGCGATCGAGCCCTTTCTGGTCAACCTTTTCTCGGACCCCGATATCATTGATTTTCCTTTCTCCAGGATAGCTCGTGCCCCGCTGGCCCGGTTAATCGCTGCCAGCCGGGCCCGGCGAGTAGAGGAGCGCTATGCCCGGATTGGAGGAAAATCGCCAATTCTTGAGAACACTTTGGCACAAGCACGTGCGCTCGAGAAATACCTGGCTGGCCGATTGGATGTAAGAGTATTTGTGGCCATGCGGTACTGGCATCCTCTCACCGAATCAGTGGTGCGCGCATTGGAAAAGGATTCCTTTGAATCGATTGTGTTGCTTCCTCTTTACCCGCAGCATTCCAAAACGACCACCGGCAGCAGCCTGAACGAATGGGCTCGCCAGATTTCCACCTCGTCTGTGCGAGATCTTACTGTTCGAGTCATTCCACATTTCTACAATCATCCTCTCTACCTGGATGCCCTTGTGGAGAAGGTGGAAGATAGCTTGAAAGAAGTCGCGCTCCGCTCAAAGGAAACGCATCTCGTGTTCAGCGCCCATGGGGTGCCGATCAAACTGATTCAATCGGGAGATCCCTACCAGGTCCAGGTTGAAGCCACCGTGGACTTGATCATGAAGCGTGGAGGATGGTCGATGCCACACACTCTGTGCTATCAGAGCAAGGTAGGGGCCAGCAAATGGCTCCGGCCTTCACTCCACGAGACCCTCCAGAGTTTGGCCTTAAAGGGAACCCACCCAGTGTGTGTGATTCCGGTCTCCTTTGTATCTGACCACATGGAAACTCTCAACGAGATCAATATTGAGGCAAGGAGCATGGCCCAATCATTGGGGATCACCAGCTTTGGAATGGTGGCCGGCCTGAACGACTCGCCCAAGTTCATCGCTGCCCTGGCGGATTTAGTGATGGGCGCCATCAGGGCAGAGACTCCCGCAACGCTCGGAGCCAGGGCTTGAAGGTCGTGGCACAGTCTAGAGAGACCCAGTTCATGAATCAGTTTGGAGTGCAAAGCTAATTCCGTGCCACAGATCTTTCATCACAGCACCAACACCATTGCCAGGGTCACGATCTTCGGCGCTCTTTTCATGGTGGTTGGCTTGCTTTGGGTGGTGGCTGCAATCAATCGTTCTCCCTATGTCACTCAAGCTTATGTCGCGCGGGAGCAACCGGTCCAGTTCAGCCACAAGCACCACGTAGGAGACGAAGGAATTGATTGCCGCTATTGCCATACTTCGGTGGAGGATTTGGCGTTTGCCGGAATCCCTCCTACCAAGACTTGCATGAATTGTCATTCCCAGATTTTTGCCAATAGTCCGTATCTTGAACCGATCCGGGAGAGCTGGCGAAACGGAAAGCCTATCCAATGGACGAGAGTCCACGATCTCCCGGATTTTGTCTACTTCAACCACAGCATCCATGTGAAGAAGGGAGTCGGTTGTGCCGACTGCCACGGTCGGATTGACTTAATGCCTCTGACATGGCAAGTTGCTTCACTCCAAATGGAGTGGTGTCTGGACTGCCACCGTCATCCCGAAAGATTTCTGCGCCCACGGAGCCAAATATTCAACATGGGATGGCAGCCTCCTCTCAATCAAGTGGAGGAAGGAAGAAGGCTCATGAAGGAGTACGGCATACAGAGTGCAGCACAACTGACCAGTTGCTCAACGTGCCATCGCTGATCCCCGGCTTAATACGGTTGGAAGTTTCCGGGCGCTGACTACCTCAGAAGAAGAGAGGATTGGGTTTCTTGAACGGAAAATCACCAGAGTGGATGTCGACAGGCTCCGACGCCGAAGGGTCGGTTCTCGATATCGCTTCGTTACGTCGGCGCTTAGCCGCGTCAAGCGGGAAACAGTATTGGCGCTGTCTGGAGGAAATTGCCGAAACGAGGGAGTTCCAGGAGTATCTGAACCGGGAATTCCCGCGCCAGGCTTCGGAGTGGAATGATCCTGTTTCCAGGCGAAACTTTCTGCGGCTGATGGGGGCGTCATTGGGGCTCGCCGGTTTGACTGCCTGCACACGGCAGCCCAAAGAAACCATTGTTCCCTACGTCCGACAGCCGGAAGAATTGGTCCCGGGCAAACCTCTCTTCTTCGCTACGGCCATGCCACTGGGCGGAACGGCTACTGGAATCCTGGTGGAAAGCCATGAAGGACGCCCGACCAAGATCGAGGGCAACCCGGAACACCCTGCCAGCTTGGGGGCGACGGATGTGTTTTGCCAGACCTCCCTCCTCAGTCTGTATGATCCGGATCGTTCTCAGACCCTGACGTATCTTGACGACATACGGCCATGGTCAGCCTTCCTGGGAGCCGTGAGCGTGATCCTGGAACGCCAACGAGGGCGACAGGGAGCAGGATTGCGAATTCTTACCGAAACCGTGGCCTCTCCGACCCTGGGGAGTCAGATTCGGGAGTTACTGTCCCGTTTCCCCGCAGCCAAGTGGCACCAGTTCAAACCCGCTTCCAGGGACAATCCGCTGACGGGAGCCCGGTGGGCGTTTGGCGAGGAGGCAAACACCCTGTTTCGCGTGGATAAGGCAGAGGTGATCCTTGCTTTGGATTCAAATTTTCTGGCTGCAGGCCCGGGGAGTCTGAGATACGCGCGTGATTTTGCAGATAAACGGCGTATACCGAACGGCAACGGGGGAATGAGCCGTCTCTATGTCGCCGAAAGCATGCTGACCAGCACCGGATCGGTGGCAGATCATCGCCTCCCAATGCGAGCCTCTGAAATCGCCACTCTGGCCCGGGATGTTGCCTCAGACCTGGGCATTCCCGCGGAAGCAGCATCGATTGATGGTGCTCAGGAGGAGTGGTTGAAGGCAGTGGTGCGAGATTTGCAGGCCCATCGAGGGGCAAGCCTGGTTATTGTGGGCGACCAGCAACCTCCCGAAGTTCATGCCCTTGGGCATGCTATCAATTCAGCACTCGGAAACGTGGGCAACACTGTGGTCTACACTGAGCCAGTGGAAGCCAAGCCGCTCAATCAAATGGAATCGCTGCGTGAGTTGGTTCAGGACATGGACGCAGCCCTGGTTGATGTCCTGGTCATCCTGGGTGGCAATCCCGTCTATAATGCGCCGGCCGACCTGGATTTTGCGGAAAAGATGGGCAAGATCGGACTCAGGATTCACCTGAGCTTATATGAAGACGAAACCTCCCACCTGTGCCATTGGCACATTCCCGAAGCCCATTACCTCGAGTCCTGGAGCGACACACGGGCTTATGACGGAACTGTTTCTATCATCCAGCCGTTAATCGCACCTCTCTATCGCGGCAAGACAGCCCATGAAGTCCTGGCGGCTTTCTCGAGCCAACCCGAGCGCAGTGGGTATGAAATACTCCGGGATTATTGGAAGAGCCAGCAGAAGACAGGCGATTTCGAAGTCTTCTGGCGTCGCGCTTTGCATGACGGGTTTATTGCCAACAGTGCTTTTGCGGAAAAGCCCGTTTCATTGAAAACACCAGTGAGCGGCGGTCAGCCGTCAGCTCCGTTCAGCAGCCAACCGCGGACCCCCGACCGCGGACCTTTTGACTTCGAGATCGCTTTTCAGCCGGATCCGACACTCTACGATGGAAGGTTCGCCAATAATGGCTGGCTGCAGGAACTGCCAAAACCTTTGACTAAGCTGACCTGGGACAATGCAGCTCTGATCAGCCCTGCCACCGCTGAACGCCTGGGAGTGAGCTACCGGGAAGGTGGAAACGGAGGAAACGTTCTCACGGATGTGGTCGAGCTGAAATATCAGGGGCACACCGTGAAAGCTCCGATTTGGATTGTCCCCGGTCATGCCAACAATTCGGTGACGGTACACCTCGGGTACGGCCGTTGGCGTGCCGGCAGATTGGCTGTCGGCACAGGATTCAATGCCTACGCCCTTCGTACCTCAAGTCATCCTTGGTTTGCCAATGGACTGGAGGTCAGAAAAACGGGTGCAACGGTTCAACTGGCCACCACTCAGATGCATCATCTCATGGAAGGTCGTGATCTGGTCCGCTCAGCTTCTGTGGAGGAATTCAGCCGAAATCCGGGATTTGCTCATGCCAAGGATCATCATCCTTCGAAGGAACTCTCGCTTTATCCTAAACACAAATACGAGGGTTATGCCTGGGGAATGACCATCGATCAGAGTTCCTGCATTGGCTGCAACGCTTGTGTGGTGGCCTGCGTTTCAGAGAACAATATCCCGGTGGTGGGCAAGACTGAAGTGATGCGCGGTCGTGAAATGCACTGGTTGCGGATTGATACTTATCACCAAGGCGGGTTGGATGCTCCCCAAACCTATTACCAACCCATGCTCTGCCAGCATTGCGAGAATGCTCCCTGCGAAGTCGTCTGCCCCGTAGCGGCCACTGTCCACAGCCCGGA
>JBGPHY010000318.1:0-6701 GCA_041484625.1 Terriglobia bacterium
AGACACCCCCTATCGGCCCGAAGGCTGGACGGTTCGACAGGTGGTCCATCACCTGGCCGACAGTCACATGAACGCGTTTGTTCGTTTCAAACTGGCACTGACTGAGCAGGAACCCACCATCAAGCCCTATAACGAAAAACAATGGGCTGAGACCGCAGATGCAAAAACTCCCCCGGTCGACCTCTCCCTGAATCTCATCGATTCCCTGCATGCCCGCTGGTTGCTCTTATTAAAGGCAACTTCCCCGCTTGAATTTGCTCGGGGAATGATTCACCCGGAACGGGGTCGAATGACATTGGGTACCACGTTGCGGCTCTATGAATGGCACGGCCGTCACCACACCGCCCAGATTATGGGCCTCCGCGAACGCATGGGATGGTAAAAAGGAGGCGAAGGAGGGGGAGCGACAAGATGGAGAAGCCGAATTCGGTAGATGGCGAACAATTCCACTCTTCTCCGCTCTCGGCTTTAGCCCTATTCACTTATTTTTGCCCTATCCCGATCATATTCGTCTCGCCAACAGCAGCGTCATGTCATCCATCGGTTCCGGTGAACTCTGCCACTCATTGACAGCCGTGGTAACTACGGCAATCAGTTCTTCCAGCGGTTTGTGGGCATTCAAAAGGAGAAGCTCAGTGAGGCGACGGTCACCGAATTCCTCCCCATACTCGTTTTCAGGTTCAGTGATACCGTCGGTAAAAGCTACCAGAAGGTCCCCCCGACGAAGGTCGATGGAATGTTCTTCATAGCTGACATCGGGGAATGCCCCTATGACCAGGCCGCTGATGTCCAGGCGTGTAGCCTTTCCGTCCCGAATAAAGATCGGGGGTAAATGGCCGGCATTCGTATAGTGGAGCCGGCACTTCCCTTCGTCGTAGATGCCATAAAAAAACGAGGCGAATTTCTCTGAAGTGGTGCTCTCGTACAGTTGGCGGTTCAACATGGCAACTAGTTTGGCCGTAGAGAGCCCCGTCACGGTCCCCCCGGCTCTGGTGTCTTCGGGCCGAAAAGAGAGCTGAGCCCGCAGCGAGGATTGGATGCTGGCCATGAGCAGAGCTGCGGAAATTCCCTTGCCGGAGATGTCCCCCAGTGCCAGAGCCGTGTGCGCCGCATCAATGGGCACGCAATCATAATAGTCGCCACTGACCACTCGCGCTGGGTTGCAGAGGCCGCGGAGTTCCAGGGTCTTCAGCTGTGGCAGTTTCTTGGGGAAGAGCTGTGTCTGGACTTCCCGGGCAATCTCCAGTTCCGACTGCAGCCGTTCCTTTTCTTTGGACTCGATAATGAGCCGCTGGATGTTCTCGGTCATCGTATTGAAGGAGAGGGCCAATTCACTGAGCTGGTCGGTAGAACGAATCGGGACCCTGCGCGAGAAATCTCCCGCTTTGACCTTCTGAGTGGCGTCATACAGATCAGCCACCGCCCTGGTGATGGAACGGGTGAGGCTGACGCCAAAAACCAGGGAGGCTATCTCTACCACCAGGAAAAGGCCGCCAATCACCACCAGGATCCACTTGAGGGTTCCCGCCAGGTCTCCCAGAGAGGCAAACAGCTGTTTGATAATTAAGGAGGGGCGGGATTCGATACGAATCCCCACCGACCTCGAGTGCCTCTGTCCATCTGCAAGCCAGACTTCGACGGGTGTTCCCCAGCGGACCGCGAAATCCCACCAGGCTCCGGCACTCGGCAGGGCCAGATTTAAGCCCTCCCCGACGACCGGGTGGAGCATGTGAACAGGATGAAAGGAAAGGGGCAATCCTCTCTTACCCAATTCCTCGGGAAGGCCGGAAGTTGAATATCTCTGAAATTTAACCAGGGCCATTCCAGGCAGGAGGCTCGCCAGCCATTGAGCATCGGCGGGTTCATAGGCAAAGACCTCCGCCCGATGGTCGCCACGACCCGTCTGGACATGAGCCGCCAGGGCGTATTCCAGCCCGGAGCAAAGCACTCCCTGGAAACCAGGCTGGCTCCATGGAGGAAACTCTTTGAACCCTGCATCCGGCGGCACCACTAAGATGCCCGAGTTGGTTTTAATGACCGCCTGAAAGTTAGGCAATCGGTCTTGAATTCCCTCCAGATAAGCGCGGGCCGCTGTTTCGCCCGAATCCGTCTTCAAGTGGTCCACTACATTCCAGCCCAGGGAGTACGCGGTGTCACGAACCATGTCGTTGTGCCGCCGAAGTTCGGTGGTAACCAGATAGGCAGCCACCTGTCCTAACAACAAATGCCCCGAAATAGCCAGCATAGACAAGATCAGGACAATCGGAACCACGCCGATCAGAATGTAGGTGACAATCAGCCGGTTGCGCAGCCGCCAGAGCAGACGCCGGATAATGCGGCGAAGGTAGACCACCCCCAAGACAAAAGCCAGGACGACAAACAGAAGGTCCAGCCACCCGCTGAATGGCAGGGATACGCTGAAAAGACGCAAGCTGCACTGGCTGATGACTTGGAGGAAGCAGAGAAAGACAAAGAGCTTTTCCTTTCGAGTTAACCTGCGAAACCAGGAAAGGAAACTGGATGGACGGAGTCTTGTTTTCAATTGCATGAGGCTTCGAATTGAGGAGCACGAATCTGGATGATACGATCCACGGTGTTGTGTCCAAGCACCGGGGCTTACCACCACTCATTATATTCCAGGACAGCCATTCCGGTCTTGGAATCCGTTCCCTTGAAACGGCCATTTTCGAGGGAGAGGTTGTCATGCGCCAATCCGGCGCGCTAGAGGGGAGGTGTTTGATCAGACTCGGCTGTCTGGAGGTTCGTCCGGCGGGCGCATGGTGAGGTTGAGGGCCGAAGCATCCTCCTGGGCTGGCAGGGGTCCGAGCTTCCGGTCCTTTCGTCGATCCAGGAACCAAGCCAGTCCGGGCAATAACAAGGTACCTCCCGGGAGGGTGAAGAGGGCAAGGTAGGGCAGTGACCGTCCAAAATGCTTGAGATGGGAAAGAATTGCTGCCTTGTCGGTATTAGACCACGGAGTCCCATTGCGTTCCTTCATCAAGAGCTGCATAAAACCCTGGACATGGGTCACCTCCTCCAGGGTCAGGGCTCTGAAGTATTGCAGGAAACCTGGCAGCTTCGTAGGTGGGTCAGCCTTCGGATCGATGGTAGGCATGGCAATTCCCCGGCGAAAGGATCTCGGTCTTCCTGCGATTTAAGGTCTTCGGAGTTCTTATCGGCAGGTCGTTGCAGGGAAAACACGGGAAAAGGAGAAAAATTCGCTTCAGGAGGGGGCAGTTTGAGCGGCATCAAACGGCTTTTGCGAGATAGAGGACTTCGACCTTTTGTTTCAGACGCTCATACAATTCCATGTCATTGAGGGGATGGATCTCAAACTCGATGATCAGCAGAAGCAAGACCAGTTGCTTGACGTCCTTTCCGGCACAGACTTCCATGATGCGGTCTTCGGTCCAGCGAGGCCGGCGCGACTTAACAATTGAATACAGCAGGTCGGAATCAGGGGCGTCGGGATTCTCTTTTTTCAAGTCAAAGTAGTCCTGGTAGAGAATCCGGATCATGGCTGAGTACTGGTCATGTCTGAGGACCAGCCAGGCCAGTCCCAGAATCCCAAGTAGCGAGATACTGCCCCACAGAATACTAATTCGCAGGGCCAGAGCGAGTCCGCCTGCGGCCAGAACTCCGCCCAGGATTGGAATTCCCAGCCGTGCCCAGAGAGTTTGGCTGAAGCGGGGACGCTGCGCAGCCGACATTCGCCCCAGGCTGGCAGCCCACACGCAAATGAAAGCCCCCGCTGCACCCATGAGGATTGCGAAGATCAGCATGGGACACAAATCAGTTCAGCTTTGTCTTAATTTACTCTAGACTAGCGCCGTACCAAGGTTATGCTGGCCTTGCTCTTTTTGTCAACTTAAGACGCCACAGCGAATCGCACAAATTCAGTAAAGGACGTCCACCATGCCGATGCCCACGAGGAAAGGGATTGCCTGCGGCGGCAACTGGGTTGTGGATCTGGTGAAGGTGGTGGACTTCTACCCAACTGAGCGCTCCCTGGCCAATATTCTGGGTGAGTCGATGGGAGGCGGCGGTTGCGCTCACAATGTGACTCTCAATCTGGCCAAGTTCGATGCCTCGTTGGATCTCTACGCCCTCGGGGTGATCGGCCACGATCCCCACGGGGATTTTCTCATCGAGGAGTGCAGGGGCTTTCCGAATATTCACACTACCCAGCTCCGGCGCACGGGTTCTGAAAAGACGTCCTATACGGATGTATTTAATGTCCGATCCACGGGGAGTCGGACTTTCTTCCATCACCGCGGCGCCAACCGGCTCTTCACTCCTGAAGTCGTCGAGTTAGAGCTCCTGCCGATGGAGATGTTCCATCTGGGATATCTGCTTCTGCTGGACGGAATGGACCAGCCCGATCCTGAAAACGGTACCGTGGCGGCACGATTTCTGAGCGATCTGCAACGCCGCGGAATTCGCACCTCCATTGATCTGGTTTCGGAAGACAGCAACCGGTTCCTGGAGATCGTACCTCCGGCCTTGCGCTATACCCATTACTGCATCATCAACGACTTTGAGGCCGAAAAACTCGCGGGAATTCCAGTTCGTGATCGGGAGAGAGTGCTTCCTTCCAATCTGAGGAAGATTGCCGAAAGATTGTTCAATTACGGAGTAATTGAACTGGTGGTCATTCACTTCCCGGAAGGGGCGTATTTGCTGTCTCGGGACCAGACGGAGATCCTTCAGTCTTCGCTGGATCTTCCGGAGGATTTCATTGTCGGAAGCACCGGTGCAGGTGACTCGTTTTGTGCTGGCGTGCTCTACGGGTTGTACCAGGGCTGGGACTATGCAAAGATACTCACTTTTGCTGTCTGTGCCGGAGCCATGAACCTGAGAGACCTGACGACGACCGAAGGCATAACTTCCTGGCCGGTTGTTTTTCAATTGCGGGAACAATTTGCTTTCCGCCGACTCGATTCCGCTTGAAGAAGTGTGCCTAAGATGTCGGTTAACCCACGGCTGAACCGCTTGTTCGGCCCTACCCGCAAATGCTTTGAAGTGGCCCTGGACCATGGTGTCCACAACGAATGGAGTTTTCTGTCAGGAATCGAAGACCTTGCCGCTGTCATCCGCCGGTTAGTGGCGGCGGGGCCTGATGCTATCTTGCTGAGCGCGGGACAGTCCCGGCTTCTCCAGGAGGTCCCCGGCCGTCAGAAGCCTTCCCTCGTCATTCGTACAGATCCTACCAATCTCTATGGGACCCCGACACCGTCGCATGTATTCTGCCAGTTAACCGAAGACCCTGTAGAGCAAGCACTGGCACTGGATGCGGTTTCTGTAGTCGTCAATTTGCTGTGGGCGCCGGACCAGCCGGAGCTCTATCACCAGTGCGTAAAGAATGTCTGCAGGCTCAAGCCACAATGCGAGCGTTTCGGCATGCCGCTGATGGTCGAACCTATGCCCATGCAGCCCCAAGGGCACGGTGAGTATCGGCCGGATCCGGATATCCACCGAAACGTCGCACTGGTCCGGCAGGCAGTCGAACTGGGGGCGGATGTGCTGAAGACCGACTCTTTCGAAAACCTTGACGAGTTCGAGAAAATCATCCAAGCGGCTTCCGGACGTCCAGTGCTGCCCAGAGGGGGTTCACGAATCTCCGAGGAGGAAGTCCTTCGCCGGACACACACGATGATGCAGAAAGGCGCCGCCGGCATCGTTTATGGCCGCAACATTTTCCAGCATCCCAGGCCGGAGCTAATGACACAAGCCTGCAAAGCCATTGTTCACCAAGGCGTGTCGATTGGGGAGGCCTTGGCCATTTTGCGCGGGTGAGAAGTCATGCAAAAATCCCTGGATCGGAAGTTAGGGAATATTCACGCCAGCCCCTCCTCAGCCAAAGACTTCATACTGGCGGACGCCAAGGACGCGGATATGGCCTTTGGGATCAGTGCTCCCGGCCAATCACCCGAATACTATGGCCAGGAGGGAAGATTTCGCAGCCTGGCTGAGTATCGGGAGTTGATCCGCCAGGTTGTCCGTCAGGGCTTGGTCGATATTGTCCTGATGTCTGCCAGCAGCAGCGAAATTCTCACCCTGGAAGAACGCCTCTTTGAGAACTCCCCGGTCACGCCTGCGGCTCGCGCCAACGACACGACCGATATCCACGTGGGACGCGGAGTTCGTTACTGGCGAGAAGCCTCCCGTCCTTTCCGGACTGCCACCATCGACCAGGTGCAGTGCGGGAAGGCCATCTGTGAGGTGGAAGAACGCCAGGGTGGCGCCAACCTGGGTTTGTATTCCGTCACCTTCAACAATGACATTGAGCGGGATCTTCGCACCATTCAGGCCTACCGTGCGTTCCGTATCGAGGCGGAGTTGAAAGGTTTCCGGCACTTCCTGGAGGTATTTGATCCCAACACATCTGCAGCGGTGGAGCCTGGACTGCTGGGGCACTTCATCAACGATCACATTGTTCGCCTCCTGGCAGGGGTGCCCCGCACCGGTCGCCCTCTCTTCCTGAAGATTGTATATCACGGACCGAAATTCATGGAGGAGTTGGCGGCCTACGATCCTCACCTGGTTCCAGGAATTTTAGGTGGAGCTTCGGGGACCACCTATGACGCCTTCAAGCTTCTGGCCAAAGGCAGGAAGTACGGCGCGCGCGCTGCCTTGTTCAAGCGAAAGATAAACAATGCGGAACACCAGTTGACGTTCGTCCGGTTCTTGCGATTGATTGC
>JBGPHY010000319.1:0-6697 GCA_041484625.1 Terriglobia bacterium
AAACTGGGCATCCTGCTGGTCCTGTGTTCTGCCTTCTTTGGTAAGAATTCTCTGGCCGCTAAAAACCGAAGCGACCAGGCTGCCGGAGAAATGAATTACAGTCCTGCCGCGAATCAACTCACCCCGAATATTGGAGGATTCTTAAAGGAAGTCCTGGCCAGGCTGGAACAGAAGGAATGGGCCAATCTATCAGGGGGAGGTGAGGGCTCGAAGGTCCACTCTCTGAACGAAACACCCTATTCCTATGGATACATCATACCTTACGTGAGCAACCAGAATAATAGCAGAACGAATCTTGGTCTCAATAACATTGCCCGAAATTCATTGACAAAGGGCGCCAATCCAACTGCCCAAGTGCTCGTTGGGCTCTCAGATCAGCACGGGAGGGCCGTCGGCACAAAAACCTACTTGGTTCGGGCCAATGAAATGCTGCAGATCAACAGCGTCATCGACGCGTTGGGTGGGAGAGAAATGACCGGCTACTTGACCATTTATTCTGATGTGCCACTCACTGCCTGGGCTTCAGTGATTCTTAACTCTACTAACGATCCGAGCATTGAGATGGCCATTATGCCGCAAGATAATAAACCCAAGACCGCCCTCAAAGGCATAGGCCCGCGTATACTCATCCCCTCCTCTATTAGCTCAGGCGATTTCCGATCCTCCTTGGTAGTCTTGAATACCGGCCTTCACACCTTGAATGTTCTGGTCCGGATTTACGATAACGCTGGTGTCCAGATCGGTAGCCGATACCTCACCATTGAGAGTGGCGGGTTATTTGTTGATGAAGACATTCGGCGTGCCCTTCCGGGGACTTACGGACAGATCTTAGCAGAGATTACCCCTGAGCCAAGTCTTGACGACGACCCATTTCCGAAGATCATCGCGCTTTCTGTGGTGAGAAGCGGAAACGGAACGGGGGCTTTCTTTCCAGGATTTGCCTTGCCTCGGTTTGCCTCGACAGCCATAGCTGGATTCTGGCAGGGAACATTGAAAGGAGGCCTTTTCGACGCCCAGGTTTCAGTAACGATTTGGCAGGAAGAGGATTCCTTGTATGGGTATATGCAGTTTTTGGATGGTACTTCTCCCTATACTTTTCACAAGCAACCCGGTGTTCTGAGTGTAATCGGCGATGTTATTGAGAGCCAGTATGAACTGGAAATCCATGACGTACTTCAAGATGATGGCACCTTTTTTGCCCATCGGTTCTTTGGTGGGATTAGCGGATCCCGGTTTGAGGGGAAGATGCTCTATTGTGA
Source organism: Terriglobia bacterium (assembly GCA_041484625.1). Classification (GTDB taxonomy): domain Bacteria; phylum Acidobacteriota; class Terriglobia; order Versatilivoradales; family Versatilivoraceae; genus JBGPHY01. The sequence goes on from JBGPHY010000319.1 coordinate 1,260, forward strand.
TGAGAGTGGTCGCAAAGAGAATGGCACATTCTCATTCCAAAGAATGGGAAACGGTTACTAGCCTTGGGAAAAGTCAATTGCCACTGCGCCCTGGCGGAATCCTCGGGTTCGAATTGCCAGGTAGATGATCCCTACTGCAAGCCAAACCCCGCCGATCAGCAATGTCTTCAGGGGAAGAGCCCTCCAGATCATGGCGCAAGTCAGGAAGCCAACGATGGGGGAAATCAGCTCAGTCACGACCCGCATCGAGGTTCTTGCCTCCTTGCGGGAGAAGAACTCCTTCAACGTTGCTAGATTGACTCCCATGAACGCCAAAAATGCGCCGAAGTTGATCAGGCGGGCCGTCTCTTCGTAATTCAGAGACAGTGCTCCGGCCAGCACCAGCGCGCCGATCAAAAGCAGGTTCCAGGAAGGTTCAGCATGCTTGTGATCCAACCGACCAAAAAACTTTCGCGGCAGTACCCCATCCCTTCCCATTCCATAAAGCAATCGAGCCGCTCCCGCCTGGCCGGTGATTCCCGATGGAGCTGATTTCTTTTCCGGAAAAGAATTGGCAGAGGAACTAAAAGTCATGGGGTCTTACGCAGTTGATGGCGGCCTTCATGGATTTTTTCCACCGCTGCAACAATGTCGTCCATGTCATCCTGTCTGCCCAACAGTTGCCTGTGTTCCAGCCAGATGGCCTCCTGGCAGGCTTTTTCCGCATTGGGACAGAGAGGTGCAAAAGCGGCATAGTCCATGGACGAGCCGTAATGAGAGCAAGAAATCGGGCAATTTCGAGGGTAGAACTCCTGGTTCAGGAACATCGGGTTCCGGTACAACGGGTGGGCATAACCGGCGGTGCACAGGATCCCTTCCTTGGATAGCGCTTCCAGGAACCGGCCTCGTTCCAGGCCAAACTCCTCTTCACAAAAGCGAAAGATGTAGATGTGGTGGGAATGGGTGGAGGCATCGCTCGAGACTCTCAAAGGACAAATCCCTGGAATCGAGGACAGGCGGCTGGTGAGATATTGAGCGTTCTTCATACGGATCTGGGTTTGTGATTCAACGCGTTTTAATTGCTGGAGAAGAATGGCTGCCTGGAACTCCGTCAGCCGGTAATTCCATACCAAGCGGTGATGTTCATACCAGGGCCGCCCGACATCCCGCCCCCCCAGACATAGGATCTGCAACGGACCGCCAGGTCTCTATTGTTTGTCAAAATCGCGCCACCTTCGCCCGCAGTCATATTCTTGGAGGCCTGGAAACTGAAGGTTCCGACGTCACCCAGGCGCCCAGCCTGTGTCCCCTCCAGGCACCGCCATGAGCGTGGGCTGCGTCTTCAATGATCCGCAATTGCCGTTCGGCTGCGAGTTCGAGGATTGCTTCCATCTTCGAATCATTCAATTTGAGAAGCAGGACGCACTACGGCGCATAGAATTTTTCCCTTGCTTTTTCATAATTTGTTGTTAACATACGATTGAAGTCCTAATCGGTTTTTTGTACTCTGAACGAAAGGCCACAGAATTAGTGATTTTGTGGCTTTTTTGTTTGCGGCCGGGAATGAGCGAGCTTCACTGCAGGTGTTCATCCTCAGTAGCAAGGATGAGCAAAAGACGGATGGGATTAAATCATCAATTTGTGAGGTAAAGGAACAAAGTATGAAAGAACAAGGAACCGTAAAATGGTTCAACAACTCCAAGGGATTTGGCTTTATTCAGCGCGCTTCCGGTGGTGATGACGTTTTCGTCCATCACTCGGCCATTCAGGAAGCCGGTTTCAAGTCTCTCGAGGAAGGTCAGCTCGTGGAATTCACGGTTAATACGGGACCCAAGGGCCTGCAGGCTTCAGACGTCGTGAAGGTCTAAGTCAGGTTTCCTCCTGTTTCTCCGGAGCACAGAATCTCTTCTGTGCTCCTTTTTTTTTGCTGGGCGATTTCAGCACTACTCTCTTGACCTCTCCTTCCAGGAATGGTCGTCTACTTATCGGAGCCCCTGATTCGACATTATCTACCTGAACCTGATGTCCTTTCATATGGAGGAAGACGGGAGTGCCATGGAAAGTGGCAGACATCCTCCTTAGTGGATCAAGGAACGATCTCACCGGACTTCAGGTGTAAATCTCCTACCGTGTTGAAAACCAGGCGAGAAATGATTAAGGGTTGGGGCCGGGTTTGAGCTGACTCAAGCCGGTCTTGGCTTTCTGAGCGCTCTCCGAATTCGGAGCCACTGTGATAGCCTGACGCCAGTACTTCCTTGCCAGATCGTCTTTATTGAGATTGCCATAAATCGCACCCAGATTGTAGAGGGCATCAACATGTCTTGGATCCGTGCGTAGTACTTGTTGAGTCTCTGTCAAAGCCCCTTCCACATTACCTCTTTGGTAGAGAACCCTGCCTAACTCTAATCGCGCATCCAGGTTGTTGGGCTCCTGGGCAAGAACCTGGCGAAGGTACTTTTCTGCCTCCGCCGGCTTCCCGGTCTCAGTTGAGAGTTGAGCCAATCGAAGCAGAATCGGGGTATGGTTGGGTTTCCTCTGCAGTTCCCGCTCCATTGCCTTGATGGAATGTTGAGAATCTGAGCTGGTAGGAGTGTTCTCCAGAGTCTGCTGTGAGCGGAGCGGAGCAGGCGGCGTTACTTTGCTTTGGCTGGAAGACCGCATGTTGACATGAAACACTCCGTAGACTAGGACCACCAAGATCAGTACCCCGAAAAAGCCGATTAGAACTTTCGCAATTGGTCGCATTGTTGATCACCCTTCTGCTGATCGGTGGTCAGTAATAACCCAGCAAGAGTACCGTTCATCTGAACCAAGCTGGTGACAATGAAGCCTGAGACTCCATATCTCAGGGCAGTTTAAACCCTGCAAAAGCATGGTTGCCAACTGGATCAGCCAACATGCGTAGCACGTGATGTTCCATTTTGGCCGGAAGACGTTGAACACTTCGTGAGAATCAGACCGGAGTGCCTCACTCGCGGAGGGAAAAATGAGGGAAAAGGAAAACTGGGTAAAGGGAACAAATGTGCCGCATTTCGCGCTAAGTGCGGCACATTTTCCTTCGGATGGTTTTCAGGCGGATGGAATTCAGGCGAGAGAGATTCCCACCCCTCAATGAAGACCACTGCCGCCCGAAAGCTGCTTGACGAGCTCGCCGACTACGACCTTGGCATCACCGAACAGCATCCAAGTCTTGTCTGAGAAATACAGCTCGTTTTCAATGCCGGCAAAGCCGGGGTTCTTGCTGCGCTTGACGGCAAATATGGTCCGAGCCTTGTCGGCGTCAATGATAGGCATGCCGTAGATGGGGCTGGTCTTGTCGTATCGCGCCGCTGGATTCACGACGTCGTTGGCCCCCAGCACCAGGGTTACGTCGCACTGGGGCATATCCGGGTTGATCTCATCCATCTCCACCAGGTCAATGTAGGGAATATTGGCCTCAGCCAGGAGAACGTTCATGTGACCGGGCATTCTCCCCGCCACCGGATGGATGGCGAACTTCACGGTGATCCCGCGTTTTTTCAGCTGATCGTAGAGTTCCCGGACCTTGTGCTGAGCCTGGGCGACAGCCATGCCATATCCGGGAATAACCACCACCAGGCTGGCCTGCTCGAGGAGTTGCGCCGCGCCCTCGGCTGTTTCGGATTTGTAGGCTTTTTGCTCGACCGCGCCTTGGGCCGCCGCCACCCGGCCGAAGGCTCCGAACAACACGTTCGCGAAGGAACGGTTCATGGCCTTGCACATGATGATCGAGAGGATCAAACCGCTGGAGCCGTCCAGGGCGCCAGCGATGATCAGCAACTTGTTATCGAGTACGAAGCCCATAGCCACGGCCGATAAGCCCGCGTACGAGTTCAGGATCGATATCACCGTGGGCATGTCCGCGCCGCCGATCGGAATAATCAGAAGAACGCCGAAAAGGAGCGCCAGGCCGACTATCGACAGGAACGCCACGGCCGACCAGGCAGCCGTTGGATGGAGGACAAGGGCTGCCCCTGATGCAACGGCCAAGACTAGCAGACCTATATTAGTCACATTCTGCAACGGGTAGGTCACCGGTCGCTGCGGTATCCACTTGAGCTCCTGCAGTTTTCCCGCGGCCATCAAACTCCCGGTAAATGTCAGGTAGCCGAGAATGATCTCGGCAATGATGGCGGTCATACGGAAGGGGGTTAGGTTCGCTGGAGAATGGTTCAACCACAAAAAGAACTCTGCCGTTCCCACCAGGCCTGCCGCGAGGCCGCCGAAAGCGTGAGAGAGAGCCGTCCGCTGCGGCACCGCCGTCAAGGGCACTCGCGAAAGTGGCCAGCCGACGAGGAAACCGGCGGCAATGGCCAACACGATCCAACCATGGTGAATGATGGTATTGGGCTGTCCCCAGGTGGCTACAACGGCAATTAGCATGGCAGACACCCCGGCATAGACACCCCGGCGGGCGGTCTTCGGGTCATTCATCCAGTGCAGGGAGAGGATGAAGAGCCCCGTGGCCAAGAGGTAGGAAAGCTGGGTCAGCGCGTAGATCATTGCCGTCTGCCCCCTCCCTTGAACATCTTGAGCATTCGGTCGGTGATCAAGAATCCGCTCACAATGTTGGTCATGGAGGCAAACAAGGCGATGGCCCCGAGAATACGGATATACAAGGGGTGATCGGAACCGGTGACGATGATCGAGCCTACTACGGCGATGGCCGAGATGGCATTGGTTAAGGACATCAGAGGGGTGTATAGCAATCGTGAAACCCGTCGTATCATTCTGACGCCGATGAAGGTGGCCAGCATGAAGACAAACAGCATGGACCAATAATCCAGTCGTTCGGGCATACTCCTTCTTCTCCTTTAATGGTTAGCTCTGGGCAAGGGGGCACTTGGGCAAGAGCCTTCAGAATTAAAGACCACCGGCATTGGCGGCCTGTAATGCCTCTCTGGTTTTGAGGTGCAGAATCTCGCCGGCATGTGTGATGATCGAGCTCTTCTGGATATCGTCGGAAAGATCCAGCTGAAACGACTGGTCCTTGGTAAAGGCCAAAACAAAGGAGGTCAAGTTTCGCGAGAAGAGCAGGCTGGCATGCGCGGGCATCGTGGCGGGAAGATTCAAGGGAGCAAGAATCTTGACGCCATTCTCCACGACCGTATCCCCCAACTGGGAAAGCTCGCAGTTGCCTCCACCGTCTGCCCCCAGGTCCACGATGATGGTACCGGGCCTCATTTGCCGGACCATGGCCGCGGTGATGAGCTTCGGTGCGAGGACTCCGCCGATGAGCGCCGTGGTGATGACGACGTCCGCGGCGGCGCATTGTTCGGCGAGGACTTCCCGTTGTCGTACCTTGTCCTCCTCCGTGAGCTCCCGAGCATAGCCTCCGCCTGCCGAGGCGCTCTCCTTCAGTTCCGCCCCGACGTACCTGGCCCCCAGGCTCTCGATCTGCTCCTTGACCTCCGGCCGCACATCGGTGGCGAATACATTAG
>JBGPHY010000320.1:0-6688 GCA_041484625.1 Terriglobia bacterium
TTGGGCAGCCTCTGGATTATCCCACGATTGACGTGAACATAAATCGGGAGCGGGCTGGGCAACTCGGAGTGACCGTTCAAGAGGTGGCCCGCTCTCTGGTCGCAGCCACTTCATCGAGCCGCTTTGTGCAACCCAACTACTGGAGAGATCCTGCCAGCGGGGTGGCCTACCAGGTGCAGGTGGAAATCCCCCAGAGCAGAATCGCCAGTATCGAAGATGTCGAAAGTATTCCCGCCATGCCTTCCGGGCAGAGCCGGCCATTGATCGGAGACGTGGCACAGGTCCGATTCGGAACGATGGTCGGGGAGTATGATCGATACAACATGCAGCGCATGGTAACTGTCACAGCCAACACGGCTGCAGCGGACTTGGGCGGTACCTCCAGCCAAATTGAGGCAGTCCTCCGGAAATTGGGAGATCCGCCTCGCGGAGTCACGGTGGCGGTAAGGGGCCAAATTGCCCCCCTCCGCCAGACCCTGGAAGGCCTTCAGACCGGTCTCCTGCTGTCCATTTTGGTCATTTTCCTTTTGCTGGCGGCGAATTTCCAATCGCTCTGGCTCTCCTTTGTAGTAGTCTCGACCGTGCCGGCAGTGATCGCCGGGGTGGCTGCATCTCTGTTCTTGACAGGAACAACTCTGAACGTGCAGTCCTTTATGGGCGCGATTATGGCGGTTGGTGTGGCCGTGGCTAATGCCATTCTGCTCGTGACATTCTCCGAAGATCGCCGTCGGACCGGCATGACCGCGGAGGCGTCAGCCCTCGAGGGAGGTCGCAACCGTCTCAGGCCAATTCTAATGACGAGTGTCGCCATGGTAGCAGGGATGGTTCCCATGGCCTTGGGTGTGGGCGAGGGTGGTGAGCAGATGGCCCCCCTGGGACGAGCGGTGATCGGTGGTCTGCTGGCTTCAACCCTGGCCAGTCTGGCTGTGCTGCCGTGTGTGTTTTTGATGGTCCAAGGCCATCGAAGCATTCGTTCCGCTTCGCTGGATCCTGACGACCCAGAGAGCGCATATGCTGAGAAGGGTTCTTTTTGAACTGGGCGTCCTCTCAAAGAAAGTCCTCGGTGAGAGCAGCAGCTTGTTTGTCTCTTCGGACTATATGTGTTCAAGTGTGTTCCGCAGTGGTCCAAGGTTGAGATTAACACTGGGCCTTCATGATCGGAGGCGTGTGCGCTGCACTATAATTGGGTCTCTGGTGGCTACGTTATCTGCTGCGGCTTTGCTCTCAGCCTGCAAGAGTTCCGATGGAGAGTCTCAGAATAGCGCTCCCCCCCACGCCCAGGCCCCCAGAAGGGAATCCGGGAGTAGCCCGGCCCCTACGGTGAATGTCGTCGAGGTTGTTCAAAGGCGACTCGAAAAGACGATTTCTCTTCCCGGAGAACTCCTCGCTTACCAAAGCGTTGCTCTTTACCCAAAGACGACCGGATTTGTCAGCTGGATTGGAGTTGACCGAGGTTCAATTGTTAAGAAAGGGCAGGTCTTAGTCCGCCTGCAGGCCCCCGAATTGATGGCCCAACGCACAGAGGCAGAGGCCAGGGTACAAGCCACCCAGTCTAACAGGATTGAAGCGGAATCAAGTTTCCTGGCCGCAGAAAGCACCTATCAGAGGTTGAAGGCGGCAGCAGCCACCCCTGGAGTAGTTTCCGGCAACGAACTGGAAGTCAGCCAGAGAAATACGGAGGCCCAAAGGGCTCGTGTTGAGGCCCTCAGAAACAACGAAATGGCGGCGCAGGCAGCCCTTCGCTCCACACAAGAGTTGGAGAGTTACCTGACAGTCACTTCCCCATTCGACGGCGTCATCATCGAACGGAATGTGCATCCAGGCGCTTTGGTAGGATCTTCCGGAGCAGGTGCCCTTGTTCCCATGCTAAGAATTGAGCAGATCTCCGTCCTGAGGCTTGTCGTCTCCATTCCTGAAGCGGATGTCTCAGGGGTTTCGCGAGGCGTTAAAGCGACGTTCACCACCTTAGCTTTCCCTGGAGAATCCTTTGGTGGGATTGTGGAACGGATCGCTCATTCTATGGACCCAAAAACGCGAACAATGCCTGTGGAGTTGGAAGTTGGGAATCCTACTGGCCGGTTGGCTGCGGGTATGTTCGCTGAGGTCAAGTGGGTTGTCAAACGCGTGAGCCCAACTTTGTTTGTTCCTCCCACTGCAGTTGTCACTACTACGGAGCGGATGTTTGTCATCCGTGTGAAAGAGGGGATCGCAGAGTGGGTTGATGTGCGGAGAGGAACTACCGTTACCGACGCTGTCGAGATCTTCGGAGCTATTCATGCAGGAGAGATTGTCGTAGTCACTGGAACTGATGAACTCCGGCCGGGAACTCGAGTCAATGCAAAGGTCATCCAAACGACTTCGTAGGTTTATAGGAACCAAGAGGAAACCAGACGAATGTGACAGGAGAATCGTATGTCTTCGTGGCTCGGTTTGCGACATGTAGCTCTCAATGTCCGGGATCTTGCTCAGTCATTGGAATTCTATCAGAAGGTCTTGGGGCTGCAGATTGAATGGCAACCGGACCCGGGGAATGCTTACCTGACCTCAGGAATGGACAATCTGGCGTTACACCAGGTCCCGGTGTCCGGTTCGGAATCCCCAGCAGACTGGCAAAAGCTCGACCACTTTGGGTTTGTGGTAAAACTCCCCGAGGATGTCGATGCGTGGGCCAGGAAGGTCAGATCCTTGGGAATTCTTCTGGATCAGGAACCCAGGAGCCACCGCGACGGAGCCAGGTCGTTCTATTTTCGCGACCCCGATCAGAATCGGATCCAAATTATTTACCATCCCCTCATCTCGGACCGGGAGTGAGTCCGCAACCATTGTGGGTAGGGGGCTGTCGACTTCTCACGGCTGAAGCGTTTGTTGGTAACCCTTCGTTTTCTTCGCGAGCAAACCGCCGCAAGACTCACAAAAAACGTTGGATTTCAGGTCGATCTGTTCAATGGAATTGGAGAAATGCATCAGGCAATCGAACTGCTGACAATGGACCAGACCAAAGGTATGGCCCAGTTCATGCAAGGCCTCCTTTTCACACCGCTGGTAGAATAGTCTTTCATCGGAAGGAAGACCGTAGAACTCCTGTCGGAGTCGATGAACCGACACCACAGCGGCCCGGTTGTTGAGCTGGGCCTCGCCAAAGACAAAGGTCAGGATGGGAATGAACAAGTCTAGATCGGCCACTCCCAGGATTTTTTCCCCCCAGTCGCCTTCGTGTTGTTGCAGCAATTTGGCCAGGATAGCCGTCGAATGGTACTGCTGGCGGGCAGGATGATAGACTTCAGACGGGTCAACCGGTACTGGGTGCACCCGGCAGGCTGCCGTCAGGCTGTCTTTTAAAGCCAACGCCAGCCATCCCAGGATGCCTATTTCGACATTTCCCACGGGAACGAGCCTGATCTCTATCATAACAAGTAATCCGCCAGGACGCCTGCCAGCCCTGCAAATATCACAACTTAATCCTCTCGCAGCTGGTAGCGTTTGATCTTGTTATAGAGGGTCACCCGGTCGATGTCGAGGAGCCGGGCCGCCTGGGAGATGTTCCACTGGGTCTCCTCCAGGATTTTCTTGATGTGCTGGCGCTCCATGTCGGAAAGGGTTTTCCCGTTACCGACCGGATTGATCTGGTTAAACTGGAAGGGGAGATCCCTCGGTTCGATTTGAGGGGTCTTCGCAACCAGCACTGCTCTTTCGATCGCGTTCTGTAGTTCTCGCACATTTCCCGGCCACTCATGGGTTACCAGGAGCCCCAGGGCAGCTTGGGAGATGGCGTTGACCGGCTTATTCATGCTTTGCGAGTATTTGGCGAGAAAATGTTGGACCAGCAAGGCGATGTCCTCGCGGCGCTCACGCAAAGGTGGGATCGTAATGGAAAAAACGTTCAAGCGATAATAGAAGTCTTCGCGAAACGATCCAGCGGAAGCCATGGCCTCAATGTTCTTGTTGGTGGCAGTGACCAGCCGGAAGTCGACCGGCGTCGGCTTGTTACCCCCCACCCGAGTAATCTTCTTTTCCTCCAGGACTCGCAAAAGGTCCACCTGGGTCTTGAGACTGATATCTCCGATTTCATCCAGGAAGAGGGTCCCGCCATCCGCCATCTCAAACTTGCCCTTACGTCGGTAGTGTGCCCCGGTAAAGGCTCCGCGCTCGTGCCCGAACAACTCGCTTTCCAGGACCCCCTCGGATAAGGCTCCGCAATTGACAATCACGATGGGCATGTAGCGGCGCGGGCTGTGCGCATGGATGGCCCGAGCAATCAACTCCTTGCCGGTTCCGCTCTCACCCCGGATCAGGACGGTGGTGTCGGCAGCGGAAACTAGGGTGACCTGCTCGAGGACCCGCTGGATGGCGGAACTGGTTCCGATGATCTCATTGAAACGGGACATCTCGTCAATCTTTTCCCGGAGTCGGGTATTCTCCGAGACCAGCTTCCGCCGTTCGGCCGCGTTGCGAACCAGATGTTTCAGGTCATCAGGGTCAAAAGGTTTGACGATGTAGTCGTAGGCGCCTTGTTTCATGGCCTCGACTGCAGTTTCCACCGAAGCATAGGCAGTCATAATGATGATGGTGGCATTGGGGTGAATCTCCTTGATCTTGCGCTGCAACTCCAGGCCATCCATGCCGGGCATCTTGATGTCGAGCAGAAAGATGTCCCACTGTCCCTGGGTCAGTTTCTCCAAAGCCTCTTTCCCGGACTCGGCCACATCCACCCAGTATCCTTCCTCCTGAAACCAGTTTTGAAGGGATTGCCGGACGATCAACTCATCGTCAGCAATCAGGATGCGTATCTCGTTGTTGGTACTCATGCTATTTCCTCTCACCCTTTAATTCGCCTCCCCCGCTCAGCCGGAGCCGGAGAGTAAATGTGGATCCCTGACCCAGGGTCGAATCCACGTCGACCTTCCCGGAATGCTGGTTGATGATTCCATAGACGACAGCCAACCCCAGACCCACCCCTTTTCCTTGTTCCTTGGTCGTGAAAAAGGGCTCGAAGATCTGGTTCCTTGTCTCCTCATCCATCCCAATACCGTTGTCGCGTACCCTGATCACAACCGTTTTGGCCTGGGGAACAAATTGAGAGTCGACTTCAATCATCCCGCCTCCTGAGGTCATGGCCTCGCAAGCATTGATCAGCAAGGCAACCAGGGCTTGCTTCAGCAACTGCGAGTCACAAACCAGGGCCGGGATACCCTCCTCCAGCTGGGCACGCACTTCCAGGTTCATCAGGTGTATCTTGTGCTGGACCAGCCGCAGGGACTGCTGGATGATCTCGTTCACATCGTGAGGCTGCAAATCAATCGAAGCCTGACGGGAAAATTGCAGGAGGTTCTTAACGATGTCCCCGCAACGGGCCGATTCGCTGGCAATCATTTCCAGGTATTGGGTGGCGCTTTGAGTGTCTCCAACGGATGTCTCGTTGGACTTGACCTTCTTCAAAAGCAGCTTGGCATAGGTGAGGATTCCTGCCAGGGGGTTGTTGATTTCATGGGCTACGATGGCGGCCAACTTCCCTATGGACGCCATGCGTTCCACCTGAATCATTTGTTCGTGGGCCTTCTTCAGCTCTCCGGTCTTCTGTGCCATCCGGTTCTCCAGGGTCCGTGTCCAAACGGTGATCTCGGCATTGGCCCGCTGCAACTCATCGGTCATTCGATTGAAGGACTCCCCTAGTTCACCCAGCTGATCATGTGCGAAAATGGGGATCTTGTGGTCCAGGTCACCTGCCGCTACCCGGTGGGTTCCGGCAATCAGTTGTTTGATGGGGCGGTGGATCATGGTCCAGATCAGTACACCCATCATTCCCACGGTGATCAGGATCCCGGTCACGAAGATGATCACCATCTTCCGCTCCCCTTCGGCCTTCATCTCGTCCACCTTGGCCAGCGACATGGTGACGTCGAGGACGCCCAGCACCCTTTGGTTCTCGCCATGGGCGTGGCAGGCGGAATTGTAGCAACTCGGCTCGTTTTCCACCGGGTTGATCAGCCCGATAATGCGCTCCCCATTGTGACGACGGTAGATGCGCATCCGGTCCGGGCGATTGAGCTTGGTCAGGGGCTGTTCCTGAGCGTGGCAGACATAACAGGCTTCCGCCCGCTTGTCCACGAAGGTGTTCATCTCCTGGGGATCGGTGGAGAAACTGATTCGGCCCTCTTTATTGAAAATGCGCACCTTGCTGATGCTGGGCTGGGCACCAATGGTAGTAATGGCCTGATAGACGGCATCCCGGTGATTGGTCATCATGTCGTAGTGAATGCTGCGCTTGATGGTCTCGCTGATGCGCTCGGCACTGGCGATGGTCATATCCTCCAGGTGTCGTTTGTGCAGCTGCACAACCTGGTAGCTCAGCACCACGAAAACGAGGACCATACTGCCTATCAGGCAGACCGTCAGTTTCAGGCTCAGGTTGATCGATCGTGGAATCATCTGTGGCAAGCCCGAGGTCAAAAGTCCAAGGCCCAAAGCCGCGAGAGGCGCATTTAAAAGAAGTTGTCGAAAAGGAGCACTGCAGCTTCAACCGGCGAACATGAGCATGAAAACTCGCACTTTGGACCCTGGACTATAGACCTTGGCTGGAATTATCACTCTGAGCTGTGACAGAGTGTGCAGTCAGGCTGCCCCGTCTCCACGTGGGTGGAATGGCGCAGGACTACCTTCCCCGGACTGGATTCTCCCTGGGCGAACACAA
>JBGPHY010000321.1:0-6659 GCA_041484625.1 Terriglobia bacterium
GGTCAGGGCCAACCGGTCGCCGCATACGATCCTGAAAGGACGTTCGGCTGAACCTATCCGGTTTCGAGCTCTGAACATCACTGGGTAGTCCCCTAACTTGTCAAGCTGGCCTGTGATCTGGCCCGATCCTGAATCTACCTTCAGGCCCTTTGGCAGGTCCTCCACAACGAACTGCATGGGGCGTTCCCCTGTAGCCGGGATCGTGTAAAGAAAGGGGGACCCCGGCCTTGCGCCAAAGATCCTGGGACCGTTAATCCTGGGTTCCAATGGAGGTTTGGGCGTGAGCACGACTTTGTCCTCTGTGGCCCAGGCTGAACCGAGCAAGATAATGATGTACAATAGGAAGCCCGAGGTGGTTCTCCGCAGACTCATGATCTCCCATCCTTTCCTGTTTTTCATCGAGTGGGGTCAATACTGGCCTGTTCTCTCCTGCCACGGTGTCTTGGAACCAGCCTGTGACCCAAGGAGAGACGTGGAACTCGCGAGCCCATTCCAAAATGCCCCTTGTGCTTATTCATGTGGTTTCATCCGAAAGAGTCCACCACTTGACGAGCTGCCGCGGAAAAAAGGGTGATGTCCATACCGACAGCCAGCAGGGAGTACCCTTCTTCGGCGGCTGACCGGGCCTTCTTGAAGTCTCGCACAAAGATCCCCGCCGGGAAGCTCTTTACCGCACAGGCAGACTTCACACGTGCGATGGCTTGCTGAACCTTGGGATCATCAATCTGGCCGGTTTTTCCAAGGCTGGCTGATAGATCATAAGGTCCAATGAAAATCGCGTCGCACCCGGGGACCTCGAGAATCCTCTCAACGTTCCGCACGGAGTCAATGTGTTCTACTTGAATGACAATGGCTGTCTCCTGATTGGCAGTGTTGACATACTCTTGGAATTGCGTTCCGTACCGGTGGGCTCGCGTGATCCCGACACTGCGCTGGCCTTCCGGAGGATACTTGCCTTGTCCCACGGCCCGGGCTGTTTCTTCTGCCGTCTTGACCTGGGGAACAATGAGACCAGAAACGCCGATATCCAGTGTACGCTTGATCCACGCCTCTTCATTCGCGGGGATGCGGACCAGGCATGGACAACGGTGCCCCACCGCCTGGCACATCCTCTGGACATCCTTGAGATCGAGCTGGCCGTGTTCCATATCGAGAAATAGCCAGTCAAAACCGGCGTCCACGCAAATCTCAGCCAGCTCGGGGGCAGGCAAAGTCAGAATAACGCCAATCAGCAGGTCCCGTTTTCGAAGCCTGTCTCTGAAGTTTGGGGGCATCGAATTCCCTTTCTTCTCCGTACTGATTTTGGCTAAAGCCACCCGCATCCTACACCAAGCACCTATCGCGGTTGCAAGCACCATTTCAGGGAGGGCACAAAAATGGCAAGATCCACTCACCTTGAAAGAGTGCTCTGAAATTCAGAAATACCCGAATGAGAAGCACATTCAGGACGTACTGGGTTACCCACGGTTCATCCCGGCCCACACCGTCGCTCCAAAGCTTGATCCCCGGCGTCAGGGCGGGATCGGCCACATGGTAAAGGCCTTGGTTCATGCTTGGAGTGAAAACCCCAAAGGCACAACAGTCCGGCTGTTTCCAAAAGTACCCGGTCATCCTCCGCACGTCCGACTGGCGACGCGGCCCATCCAGATTCCAGTCAATGGTTCTCATTTCCTGTCCGTGGTGAAGTACCGTACCGCCCGGGAAATGAAATTCCGTGTCGGGTCGAGCCGGCACTCCGGCATTCGACCAAGACATCCAGGGGTGGGCTTCGATATCGGGATTGTAGAAGAGTGTTCGCTGAGTCAGGAAGTCATCCGGTTCCCCGAGTGAATACTCAACGGTCCAATGCATACCGAACCGTAACTCCCGTTCTCCGCACCAGACGTAGATCCGTTCTCCGCTTTTGGCCACTTGATGGAGTACGGGGACAATCTGGACGGGGGTATGGGAGATCGGGAAACTCACCTCGATGCCGCCGCCAATAAAAAAGTGGCGCGGCAATATCCGCACAGGGCGAACCACCCGAGAGACGAAAAGGGTTTCTGTGTCGGAGCGCTTCAGCACGAGAGAATAGATCCGGCCGCCCAGGTCCGGGCAAATGGTGACGCGGAGGAAATCATTTTCAACGAGGAGGCAGCGGTACTTTCGCAATACAGGGCGCCGGCTGGTTTCGCAAAAGCTCTCATACGGGTAAACCCCCTCGGGGTCGAAGGTCGTGGGGATGGGACCGGACGGCACAAGGGAGTGAGTTAAGAGGGTGAGTTCAGTCTCGGATAGGTTGAGCATTGCCGGAACCTGGGTAGTTATCGAGGGCTAAGGACTCCTCCTTCGTTTCGGTGGTATGCCGCAGGGCTCCCGGGACCGGCAAAGGATTTACTGCCAGGAGTCTCGGGAACTCTTTGGTTTGTATGCCCTCATTTTCGAACGGCGCGGTAGGCGTCGGTCAAGAGACGGGTGGCAGCGTCGACCAGCATTTCCCCGCTTCCCGGCTGGCAGCGCGCATTGATGACTTCGTAGGCACCTTCCACATAGGCTTTGCGATCCGGCACATAGTCGATCATGTCGCCCGACAACTCAATGATACTGGTCGTGGAAAAAGGGGATGCCAGTTTGATGGCCATGCCCAATTCTACGAAAACCTCCCCCGGAAGCGCCACCCAAGCCACCCGGTCCCCCAGCGTGATCACCTGTACTTCCACCTCGATCGGTTTGCCTTTGTATTCGTCCAGGCCAACCGCCCGATAAGCACTGACCAGCTCCAAGAATGGAATCTCATCAGTTTCCTTGTTGGCCTGGAGAGCTTTATCTACCAGGACCCGGCCTTTTTCGACCTCTCCGGGCTCAAGCGTTTGAACCGGAAGTTCCACGACTTTCCTCCCCACTTGCAACGGACCGGTCCCCGCCGACTGCATGCGGCCGAAAGTCTTCAGTACCTCCGCCGCCAGGACCGTCCCGATTCGGCTGGCTTCGGCGTGGCCCTGTTGAACCCGATCATTGCTAACGTCCAGATGATTGATATTACCGGCGGTCCCGATGGTAAAAAAGGTCAGCATATCAGGGTCCTTGACCTGTGCGAGGATTCGGGAGAGGGTATACGGGTAGTCCGCCGAGAACTGGGTTCCGCCAACCGTGTCGAGGTGCAACGCATAATTGACCGACACGGCCAGGGGCCTGGAGTCCGGGGAATCGAAGTAAACGAGCGGGATTGAAGGGTCGGTGGGCCCTACGGGTCGCACAATGTCAGGGTTTAGCTTGCCGGGGTTAAACCGGATGGTTCCGTCTTTCATGAGGAACCGGCGGTTAAACACGAGAGACGGTTCACTCCCGACGGCAGACCAGGCCCGGGCTGGGGCCAGGTTGGTTTCTGCTTTCTGGACGCATTGTGCAATCTTCTCAGGCAGTGCCTCCCAATAAGCTCGGACCTTCTCACCCGCCGGCCCTGGAACCTGGTCGAGGATGATCCGGCTGACTTCCGGTCCCGTGTGGCTGTGCGTGGCACTCAGGACGACACGGTCACCATGAAGACCAGTCTTTTGTTCGATAGCCTTCCTGGCCGCCAGGGTCGTCCGGCGCAGAACACTTTCCAGATCACAAACGACCAAGGCCGCCTTGACTCCGTCCTTCTCGAGAACGATGGCTTTGACAAACAGCGGATCGTGAGTGCCCGTGTTCAAACGCACATAAAAGTAGCCACCCATGGGAACGCCTTGGGGCGGTGTGATGTCCACTTTGGCTGTTCCGACACGCAGGTCGGCTGCCCAGGAAAGCGAAGACAGGAAAAGCCAAATGCAAGTCCAGACTCTCATCATCTCCCCGCAATTTACCAGGAGGGACCGGTCGCAGTGATAGATCCGACCAGTCACACCAGATTAGCCACCAAAGCGTTTAGACACAAAGGAGAGGAAAGTGGGAACCACCCCACATGATGAAAACCGGTCTCCCTACGGTCCTGGATTGGAGATCTGAACTGGATCTCTCTCGGTGTCTTGGTGTTTTCCCGTCCTTCTTCCTGCAAAATGTCAACGATTCAGACCTGGTGGACTTACTTTCATATTGGCAAGGCACGCTGGAACAATCTCAGCCAGTTGCCGTGCATGATTCCTTCAATGTCAGCTTGCGAGTATCCGCGCCGACCGAGAATGGCCGGGAGTTTCTGCAGGTCGGCAATGGTATTGACATCGTGAGGGGTCTGTTCCGTACCGAATTCTCCGTCGAGGTCACTTCCGATGGCGGCATGCCGTGCGGTGCCAGCCAGTTGACAGATGTGATCGATGTGGTTGGCCACGTCCTCCAGACTGACCACCGTATTGGGGGTGACTTCCTCGACAAACTCGGGATAGAGCATCCAGATGTCCAGTGCCACCCCAATCACTCCACCTCTTTGGATAATGGCACGGATCTGCTCATCGCTGAACTGACGGCAACCGGGAACCAGAGCCCGGCAGTTGTTGTGGCTGGCCAGCATCTTTTCTTGGAAGAGTTCCAGGGCCTCCCAGAACGTTTGGTCGGCTAGATGAGTCAAGTCCAACACCATTCCCAGTTCATCCATCGTCCTGAGCAGGTCCGGGCCACGTGAGGTGAGTCCGCCATCGCTGCGGGTCCCGTGGGAATAGATGCCCTGCCCAAAGTGACACACTCCAACTACACGCAATCCTTGCTCCCACCACCAGGATACGTGAGCAGGAGAGAGGATCGGGTCGGCGCCCTCCATAGCCAGGATGTAACCTAAAGGGCACTCCTGGCCATCGGAACTATTCCATTGTCTCAAATGAGCTTCCACAGCACTCCAACTGCGCAATTGGCGAAAGTGCCCCTGCTCCTCGAGAATCCGATAATAGGCCAGCTGACCCTGGGCCATAGCGAAGGCTATTTCCTGATTGCGGAAGTCGATGCAGCCCATGGCCAGGGGGTTGGCATGAGTCAGCACGGTGGCCAGACAGACTGCCACCTGCCCGTACCTCATCTCCGGCAAAGCCACGGTGTTATGACCACGGCGGAAATCCGCCATGTGACTTTCGGACCGGCGAATCTCTTCAATACTTCGGGTCAGGTCCCGGTTCCAGTTCAAAGCATTCAGCGACAAATCCAGGTGGGAATCAATGACTATCATCATTTCGACCTTTTATTGCGAGGGTCGCGGTTGCCAATGTCTGCTGGATACTTCATGGCCAACCTGCGAATCTCATAGTTGAATTTCAGATAGAGTCTCTCCCAGCGTTTGGCCTGTTTCGGGGTGTAGCGATAAAAACCGTGTCCATTGGAAATGCCCCGCCCGTCTTCCGCCATCACCTTTTGCATGATTGGAGGAATATCGGGACTGGCGCAGAGCTCGGGC
The DNA here is from genome assembly GCA_041484625.1 of Terriglobia bacterium. Lineage (GTDB taxonomy): Bacteria > Acidobacteriota > Terriglobia > Versatilivoradales > Versatilivoraceae > JBGPHY01. The sequence continues at coordinate 5,336 of JBGPHY010000321.1, forward strand.
AACAAGTGTTTCATCACCCGGCCATAGCTTTGCGTCCCCATCAGGTCCATGTAGCGGAACGGCCCGGCGAACGTGATCCACCAGCCCACATCGTTGCGCAGAGACCGATCCACATCTTCAATGCTGGCAAGTCCCGAATCCACCAGGTAACAAGCTTCGCGGAACATGGCGTAAGAGACCCGGTTGGCAATGAAACCACGCACATCTTTGCGCAGCAGAGAGGGTTCTTTCCCCCATAGCACCGCCAGCGCCTTGACTTTTTCTGCCTGGTGCGGGTCTGTCAATTCCCCGGCGATGACCTCCATGAAACGCGTGACATGCGCGGGTTCATCCCAGTGAATCCCCACAAACCTCTCAGGATGTCGGGCGCCCTGTTGCAGGAGGCTGACTGGAATCGCCGAAGTGTTGCTGCCGATAATAGTGCCGGGAGAGACCACCGCCTCGACTGCGCTGTAAGCCTCCTGCTTCGTTTCGATGGATTCAATGATGGATTCAATCACAATGCCGCAGGACGCCAGGTCACCGTAGTCCTCGGAAAGAGTGAGTCGCTGGATCAGCTTGCGAGGATCCCACCTCAAGAGGCCTTCTCGTTTCATCTCTCGCAGAAGCTCCAGCACGTGCCGGCGGGTCCCCTTGTGCCTAACCAGACTCCGTGTCACACCCACCACCGAATGCCCGGACGACAACAGGCAAGCGATGATGCTGTGTCCCATCAGGCCCAGCCCGATTACGCCGGCCGGAATATTCGCGGGGTTTAACCTCTGCTCTTTTTTGCGATCGGAACCCATGAGACCACTATTTCTGGGGGACCCTGGCAATGGCGTCGATTTCTACCTTGATCCCACCCCATAGGACCGACTGCACTGTTGTGCGGGCTGGTCGTATGCCCTTGAAGAACTCGGCATAGACACCGTTAAATCGATCGAAGTCCTTGATATCGGACAAGTGGCAGGTACACTTAACCACATCGTCAGAGCTGGCGCCCGCAGCTTCCAGGATCTTTCCGATGTGGGAGAGTGTTAAGCGAGTCTGCTCTTCGATTGTCGAGCCCACAATGGCACCAGTCTTCATGTCCAGCGGTCCCTGGCCGCTGACGTACAGCCAGCCGTCCGCTAAGACTCCGGCCGAATAGGCCCCGGTGGACACATGCTTGTCTGGGTGTTTGATTTCAATCTTTGCCATAGTCTATCTCCTCATAGTGTCACAGAAATTAAGGGGGCGTCTGCGTCAAAGACGCTCTCATCTTCATGAAAACCCTACCGGACCTGCCCTCGCCCGGCGACAGTCCAGGACCCTTCCACGACGCCCTTGCGGTGGAACCACA
>JBGPHY010000322.1:0-6657 GCA_041484625.1 Terriglobia bacterium
CCGTTGGTACTCTTCCGGGATAGAGTCTTGAGCTGCTTCTCCCGAACCAGGCGCACTTCCATCTTGGCGCGTTTCAGTGATTGTCATGGACCGCCACTTCCACGCCACCCAATGTGGAATCTCTCGACAGATTTCTATGCTTATCCTGAGGATGAATGGGGAGTCTGGTCTGCGAGACTAACGGGTACTTCAACCCAATCCCACAGGGTGGTTTCGCCCGTCCAAGTGCCTGAATCCTTCCGTGGTTCCATGGATTGTCCATAACCTGAACAGGACCACCACCGTAGGCGAAGGGGATTTTGGAAATGAGATTGCTCTTGCTGTCCCCGTAGCATAATTCAACAACTTGGAAGGTAAAGAACTATGACCCCTATACAAAGTGTCCTCAAGTCGGCAGTCCTTGTTGGTCTCACCGCTATCCTGCCATCCCCTCAGCCTCTATCTGCGCAAATGGGCGGGTCGGGCGGCACAGGTGGCGGGATGATGGATGGAATGATGTCCGCCCGCAACGGAGGCGCTTCCGGGAGAACAACTCCGGCCAAGACCCCTTTTTTGGCTATGGCTGGATGGGGGATGATGATGTCTTCAGAAGATCGGGAAGGTATGGGCATGGGAATGACCGCTGGCCCTTACATTCACAATGACGCCTTGTATACGCTCACTCCGAACAAGAGCCGGCTTGAGGATTCCACTGTCCAAGGACTCGATCTGACCTGGGATCTCTCAGCTTACAACTTGAAGGGTGACAAGCTTTGGGTGGTGACGCTGGAGAGCGACATGCTTTCGTCTCCAGTCTTCGCTCCTGATGGCAAGATCCTGCTGACGGGTCGGGAGGGGATGGGAAAGATGATGGGACCCTCTTTCAACTCCAGCAACAACTCAAACAACACCCCGGGCTTTTCCAGCTCGTTGTTTGTAGTCACACCAGGAGTCTCGGCGGCAAGCGTTCACGAAGCCAAACTGGAGGGTGAATGGGCTTCTCGCCCCGTAGTGGTTTCAGCTGGGAGTTCCTATATCGTTTATCTCACTTCGAAAACAGTCAGTTTGAGTGACTGGGATCCACTGCAACGGCCCGTGTGGGTACCCCCGTCGACCATTCAATCTGAGCAGTTTCTTTATGCCTTTGACTCCAACGGCAACCAGATTTCCAAGGTTGAGTTGAAGTAGCCTGAGGGAACCCGGTTTTCAGACCAAGCTGTCATTAGTTGACTGCTTTCTTGCCATTGCCGAAGCGGAAGTAGACTGCTGGGTGCTTCCGTCCGACTCAGACAGAAGACACCTAGTGAATTCGAAACCTCCAAGGACAACAATGAGAGGTTCAAGTCTGCGTCGTCATCGACAATGACTGTTGGAAAGAACTTTCTTCCCACCGTGCTATACTCCCGGAACTTGAGGACGAACCTTATGCATAGACTGGCCTTCCTCGTTATTCTTTTTGTTCCCGTCGTGGTGAAAACGCAAGATTCCGCGGCCAAGTCTCCCTGGGATTCCTTGAAGTTCTTTGTGGGTCACTGGCAGGGCACATCGCAAGGCGAACCTGGGCAGGGCAAAGGGGAACGGAACTATGAGTTTGTGCTCGGAGGCAAGTTTCTCCAACTCAAGAACAAGTCGGTCTATCCTCCGCAAGAGAAGAACCCCAAAGGCGAAGTTCACGAAGACCTTGGGTTGTACAGCTACGATGGCCAACGAAAGAAATTCGTGCTCCGGCAGTTCCATGTGGAAGGCTTTGTGAATGAGTATGTCGAGCAGGAGCGCGCTGCCGACGGCAAAACGCTGGTCTTCGTTACCGACAGGATCGAGAACATTCCCGAGGGCTGGCGGGCGCGGGAGACGTACAAGATTGTGAATCAGGACGAGTATACCGAAGTATTTGAACTGGCTCCGCCGCAGAAGGAGTTCGAACTCTACGCCGAAAGCCACTGGAAGCGCGTGAAGTGACAGGGTCCGTCGCCCAATGTCAATCATGACCGGAGTGGGACCTTCTTGCATGCAATGAAGTGAACTGAAGCGGAGTGCGGTGAAGTCCAGGAGAGCCATTTGGGAACTGAGGATTTGCACCCAGGGTATTGTCATGATGAGGCGATCACTGGCAAACTGGGTCTACGGACACCAGCACCCCCCGTTATCGTGGATACCGATTCCCCCCTGAAATCATCCCTCATGCCGTTTGGCTCTACTACCGCTGCTGCTTGAGCTGGCGAGATGTTGAAAATCTTCTGGCCGAGCGTGGGGTCATCGTCCCGAGGAAACCGTAATAGATAGGATCAAGCCAATGAATTTCTCAACAAGGGGCGCGATTCTTGTATTGTTTCTCACTCTCGCGGTCGCGCTAGGGTCGAGGACCGATTGGGCCAGGAGCGTGAACGCAGTAGACGAGGGGGATACCAACAACTCCATTGTCCTCCAGTCGCCCGACGGGAGCATCCGTGTCGTGTTCGGGTTGTACGAGAAGTCGGGTAAGAAAGCAGCGCCGTGTTACGCCGTTTCCTACCGGGAGAAGACGCTGGTTCATCAGGCCAGCCTGGGAATTGACCTTGCCAATGGCGGACCGCTCAACAGCAGTTTCAAAGTCGTCAGGGTCGCCCGCAGTCAGAGTGATAAGACCTATTCCGTGTATCCGGGGAAATCCAGTACAGCGCACGATCATTACTGCGAAGCAGTCGTCTTGCTGGAGGAACAATCGGCACTGCGTCGGCGTCTGGATCTCATATTCCGAGCGTACGATGACGGGGTGGCTTTTCGGTACCGGTTTCCAGAGCAAACCGGAATGACAGAGCTCACCATCACTGAGGAGACATCCACTTTTTCGTTCGCCGGCAACCCCCAGGCATACACTCTGCCGCTTGGAGCATTCACTACTTCTTACGAACAGTACTACCGACTTATCCCACTGAAAGATATCACCCCCGATGCTCTGCTCGGACTCCCTCTTCTGATGGAATACCCCGAGAGAATTTGGGTCGCCGTGACCGAGGCGAATCTGACTGATTATGCGGGGATGTATCTGGCGGGCGTAGCCGACCAGCCAGGCGTCCTGATCAGCCGGCTTTCCCCTTGGCCGAACAATCCTCAGGTCAAAGTGAAGGCCAAGGTGCCCCACCTATCCCCATGGCGTGTCTTGATGATTGCCAACGATCCGGGAAGATTGATCGAATCGAACCTGATCCTGAACTTGAATGAGCCGAGTGAGATCGCCGACACTTCTTGAATCAGGCCGGGTAAAACGACGTTCCCCTGGTGGAACGGCTACGAGGTGGGGGACGCTGGTTTCCGAGGCGGGTTGAATACACAGACAGTGGAACACTACATCGACTTCTGTGCCGAGCAGGGAATCGAATATCACACGCTGGACGGTTTCGACCGCGCCTGGTACGGCGGGCCGATCGTACCCTACCAGGGTGCGGACATCACCAGGAGTGTGCCCGAGATCGATCTGCCTGAGGTGCTCAGCTACGCCCCCGCCACAAAGGGGTGCGTTTGCGCTTGTGGATGCACTGGCGTGCGGCCAAGGCACAGATGAAGACAGCCTTCCCCATTTATGAAAAGTGGGACATCGAAGGCGTCATGCTGGACTTCATGGATCGTGACGATCAGGAGATGGTCAATTTTCTCCATGAGGCTGTCCGGCTGGCGGCCAAGCACCACCTCACCGTGTCTCTGCACGGCGCCTCCAAACCGACGGGGTTAAACCGGACGTACCCGAATCTGCTCACGACCGAGGCAGTCCTGAACTTGGAGTACAACAAGTGGGATGCGCAGGGCGTGCCCCCTGAACATGAGGTGACAGTGCCATTCATTCGGATGCTGGCAGGTCCGCTGGATTTTCATCAAGGTTCGTTTCGCCATGTCTTGCCACGGGAATACAAGCCGCGAAACATCGCGCCGGTCGTGATAGGAACTCGCGCCCGGACCCTGGCAAGTTATGTCGTATTCGAAAACCACCTTCCGATGGTAGCGGATTACCCTGCAGCCTATCGACAGCAGTCGGGGCTCGAGTTGCTGAGTAAAGTTCCTGCGACTTGGGACGAGACCAGAGTGCTGAACGGTGCCGTTGGCAAGTACATCACGATTGCGCGCAGGAGCAACAAACAGTGGTATGTGGGAAGCATGACTGACTGCAGTCCGCGGGAGTTGACCCTGCCGCTGGACTTCGTTCGTCATGGAAAGTTCGTCGCCGAGGTGTATGCGGACGATCTCGACGCTCCGAATCAGCCATCAAAACTGACGGTCCGGCGACTCCAGGTTACCTCTGCGGATTCCATTCGGGCGGTCTTAGCGCCGGCGGGAGGACAGGTCATTCATTTGACCCCAGTTCAGTAGAAGTGGACGACGTCGTGCTCTCTCGTACCCTTGGTATCCCAATTCAGCGCATTGAAGACGCCTATCGGTGGATTTGCTCCCTAACCCGGGCTTGGTTGACGTATTACGGCCTAACCGGAAGCTAGCTGCCACAGATCACGAGCGGGAACATGGTCTTCCCAGGCCTAAAGCCAATAAGTCCCGAAGAACGGGCTGGCACTCATCTATCCATAACAATTTACTCTGATCACATCTTTACGATGGCAACTGCGAGGCATTCGTATGCTGGGGATTCCAATAGAGGAGCTTCTGGAGATTGGAAACAGCAGCTATTTTCAGTTTCCGATTAACCGACTAACTTGCCAAGTGGAGGCAAGCGTTCGTACTTCGTCGAAACAGGACAGGATTTCTTGTGAGAAGGAGATCTGAATTAAGCCGCTCTCGCGGCGCGGAGTCTATTTGGGAGGGGATCACCTTGACCGCTCCCGACGTGGGATTGTAGCATAGCTGCGAATATAGAACTTCTCTTCTCTTTTCGCGCAGTCATCGATTGGAAGTGGTCCAGAGCCGCTCAAATGGTGGATGCTCTATGTCAAAAGAAATCCCAATGAAGTGGAAAGTCCTTTTACTCTCTCTTTGGACAGCGGTTGTGTTCACTGCGTCCTCAACATCGTCGCGAAGTGCGGACATCTCGGTCGTCCGCGTGCCGAACGGCGGGATTCAGCCACAGGCCGTCATGGACGGCGCTCGCACTTTACATCTGCTTTATTACATGGGAGATCCGATGCACGGTGATCTTTTCTATGTGAAATCCTCGAACTCGGGAGCGACATGGTCGTCGCCTCTGCAGGTCAACAGTGAGCCCGGTGCGGCGATTGCAGCGGGGGCGATCCGAGGAGGCCAGATCGCCATAGGAAGGAATGGCCGCGTTCATGTCGCCTGGAACGGATCAAAGGCCGAACCGAAAGGGCCGTTAAATCCGGAATCCGGGCAGCGCGAAGCGCCAATGCTTTATAGCCGACTCAACAACGCTCGTACGGCTTTCGAACCGGAGCGCAGCGTGATGACCCGCACCTTCGGCCTAGACGGCGGCGGAACCGTTGCGGCTGATTCGGCAGGCAACGTGTACGTTGCGTGGCATGGAAAGGCTCCAGGGGCGGCAGAAGGCGAAGCAGGAAGGCAAGTTTGGGTAGCGGAATCACACGACGATGGCAAGACATTCGCGGCCGAGCGGCCAGCCTGGAAAGATCCCACTGGTGCCTGCGGTTGCTGCGGCATGGCGATGTTTGCCGATTCAAGGGGAACCGTGCGGGCGCTGTATCGTTCGGCAACTGAAAACGTCCATCGCGACATTTACTTGCTCACATCGCACGACCATGCCCGCAGCTTTGAAGGCCGCAAGCTGCACACGTGGGAGGTCAATGCGTGCCCCATGAGCAGCATGGGTTTCGCCGAAGCAGCCGGCAAGGTAGAAGGAGCCTGGGAGACGGGCGGACAGGTCTATTTCGCGGATCTTACCCGAGCGAATGCCGTTCCGGTGAGCGCACCGGAGGAAGGAAAAGGGCGCAAGCACCCGCGTCTCGCAATGGCACCGGATGGCGAGACGTTGATGGTTTGGACCGAAGGAACCGGTTGGGCGCGGGGCGGCTCACTCGCCTGGCAGCTCTATGACGCGAGCGGTAAAGTCATCGGCGAGAAGGGCACCGAACCGAACGTGCCAGCGTGGAGTTTTGGCGCGGTAGTTACAAAAGCCGGCGGCTTCGTCGTCCTTTATTGATCACAGCGGTTCTCCGGCGGGGTTCCGCAAGCGTGCAGGTTGCCTTGAAGCTGTTGCCAGACTTTTGTCGCTTACCTGCAGCCAGTTAAGTAGCTTTACCACGTTTCACGGGGAAATCGGAAACTAGCTGTCACACACACGGGCGAGAACACGATCTTCCCAGTCTTGAAGCCAATAAGTCTCGATAAACGCTAGTGCTGTATCGGAAGCGCGCCAGCGAGATAGCCAGCGGACCAGCGCAAAGGCGTCAACAGGCGTGCTTTTGATACAGCCGTTTGAAGGAAGCCGCGGGTCTTAGGCTATGGGGTTTGAACGGGGTTGGATGTGCTGAATGGGAGGGGGGTGGATAGGAGAAAGGGGGTGGGCAGGGCGGCGGAGCGAGATCGAAGAGGTGATTGGAGTGTTGGTCGAGCTGGATAGGAGGCGATGGAGCCAGAAACAATGGGTGCTGGTGGGCCAGACAGACACACGAAGAGTGTCGGCCCTGAAGGCTATGAGTATGGTCGGAATGACGGTAAGTTTTTCATGAGGCCCTCGGGAGGGGAAGGGGTGGAGAACGCAGAGGGATCTGGGCTGGGGTC